>DATMVL010000314.1:0-4006 GCA_035563175.1 Rhodoglobus sp.
CTCTGCGACGGCCTCGGCGATCGTCAGCAGCGGATTGAAGCTCGACGCCGGGTCCTGGAAGACGAAGCCGATGTCGACCCGGTTCTTGCGGAAGTCGCGCTCGCGCACTCCCACCATCTCGGATCCGAGCACCTTCAGCGAACCGCCGGTGGCGCTCGTCAGTCCGGCGATGGCGCGTCCGATCGTGGTCTTGCCGGAGCCGCTCTCGCCGACCAGACCGAGCACCTCGCCGGGCGCGATCTCGAAGCTCACGCCGTTCACAGCCCGGAACGCCTTGCGACCGATGCCGCCCGGGTACTCGATCTCGAGATCGACGGCGCGGACCACCGGCTCGTCCGACGAGGAGGGCCGCCGCGACCGCTCGGTCACGCCGATGCGCGGCACCGCCGCGAGCAGCGACCGGGTGTAGTCGGCCTTCGGGGCGGCGAACAGCTCGCGCGCCGTCGCCTCCTCGACCACCTCGCCGTCGTGCATCACGACGACGCGGTCGGCGAGGTCGGCGACGATGCCCAGGTTGTGGGTGATGAGGATGATCGCCGTGCCGAACTCGTCGCGGCAGCGCCGCAGCAGGTCGAGGATCTCCGCCTGCACGGTCACGTCGAGCGCGGTGGTCGGCTCGTCGGCGATGATGAGCTCCGGGTCGAGCACCAGCGCCATCGCGATCATGATGCGCTGCTTCTGGCCGCCCGAGAACTGGTGCGGGTACGAGTCGAAGCGGGCCTCCGGCTCGGGGATGCCGACCTTGCGGAGCATGTCGATCGCCTTGGCCTTGGCGTCCTTGCCCGACAGACCGGAGTGGGCGCGCAGCCCCTCCGCGATCTGCCAGCCGATGGTGAAGACCGGATTCAGCGCGGTCGACGGCTCCTGGAAGACCATCGCGGCGTCCGCGCCCCGCACCCGGCGCAGCTGCGAGCCGGACAGGCCCACGACATCCCGGTCGTTGAGCACGATCGCGCCGCGGGTGGTCGCCGACTCGGGCAGCAGGCCGATGATCGACTTCGCGGTGACGGTCTTGCCGCTGCCCGACTCGCCTACGATCGCGACGACCTCGCCGGCATCCACCGACAGGGTCACGCCCTCGACGGCGTGCACGGTGCCCGCGTCGGTGGCGAAGTCGATGCGCAGGTCCGTGATGTCGACGACGCGGGTCATGCTCCACGCTCCAATGAGTCTGCCGAGTCGGAACCGGCGAGCACCGCCGAGGAGGCCGCGGTCGGCGCCGGGGTGTCGTCGGCGCGGCGCCGGGTGCGCAGCCGCGGGTCGGCGAGGTCGTTGAGGCTCTCGCCGATCAGGGTCACGCCGAGCACCACGAGCACGATGGCCGATCCCGGGAAGATGGAGGTCCACCAGATGCCGCTGGTGACGTCGCTGATCGAGCGGTTGAGGTCGTAGCCCCACTCCGCCGCCGCGGTCGGCTCGATGCCGAAGCCGAGGAAGCCGAGCCCCGCGAGCACGAGGATCGCCTCGGAGCTGTTCAGCGTGAAGATCAGCGGCAGCGTGCGCGTGGAGTTGCGCAGCACGTGGCGGAACATGATGCGGCCGGTGCTGGCGCCCATCACCTTCGCCGACTCCACGAACGGCTCCGTCTTGATGCGGATCGCCTCCGCGCGGATCACCCGGAAGTACTGCGGGATGAACACCACCGTGATCGAGATCGCGGCCGCGAAGACGCCCCCGACGAGGCTCGACTGCCCGCGGCTGATCACGATGGCGGCGACGATCGCCAGCAGCAGGGACGGGAACGCGTACACCGCATCCGCCACCACCACGAGCACGCGGTCGAGCCAGCCGCCGATATAGCCGGAGATCAGGCCGAGCAGCACGCCGATGAAGATCGACAGGATGACCGCGACGACGATCACGAACAGGGCGGTCTGCGATCCCCAGATCACCCGGGACAGCACGTCGTATCCGCCGACGGTGGTGCCCAGCAGGTGCTCGGCGCTCGGCGGCTGCTGCGCGCCGAAGGCGGTGCCGTCGGCGCCGCGCAGCTGGTTGTAGCGGTAGGGCGCGAGCACCGGCGCGAGC
Source organism: Rhodoglobus sp. (assembly GCA_035563175.1). Classification (GTDB taxonomy): domain Bacteria; phylum Actinomycetota; class Actinomycetes; order Actinomycetales; family Microbacteriaceae; genus Rhodoglobus. The sequence continues at coordinate 2,029 of DATMVL010000314.1, forward strand.
AGCGCGGTGAGGACGAACAGCCCGGTGATCACGAGCCCGGCCACGAGCATGCCGCGCTGGAGCCCGACGCTCTGCCGCAGCTGGTGGATCACGGGCAGCCGGCGAAGCAGGCTGCGCTTGGGAGCGAGATCGGTCATGTCAGTACCGCACCCTCGGGTCGATCAGCGCCGCGATGACGTCGACGATGAAGTTGGTCACGGCCACGATCACCGCGAGCAGCGCGACGATCCCCTGCACGGCGACGAAGTCGCGCGCCTGCAGATAGCCCGCGAGCTGGAAGCCGAGGCCCTTCCATTCGAACGTGGTCTCGGTGAGCACGGCGCCGCCGAGCAGCATCGCGATCTGCAGGCCGATCACGGTGATGATCGGGATGAGCGCGGGCTTGTAGGCGTGCCGGCGCACCAGCCGGAACTCGCTGACGCCGCGGGAACGGGCGGCCTCGATGTACGGCATCGACAGCGTGCCGATGATGTTCGTGCGCACCAGCCGCAGGAAGACGCCGGCGGTGAGCAGGCCGAGCGCGATCGCCGGCAGCACGGCGTGCACCAGCACGTCGCCGAGCATCGACCAGTTGCCGAGTCGGATGGCGTCGACCAGGTAGATGCCGGTCGGATCCTGCACCCGCGACAGCTGCACCTCGTTGCGCGGCGAGGCGCGCCCCGAGGACGGCAGCACGTGCAGCCAGACCGAGAAGATCAGCTTGAGCACCAGGCCGGCGAAGAACACCGGGGTGGCGTAGCAGAGGATGGCGAAGACGCGCAGCACGGCGTCGGGCCACCGGTCGCGCAGGTAGCCGGCGAGCATCCCGAGCGGGATGCCCACGACGAAGGCGACGATCAGCGAGTAGAACGCGAGCTCGAGGGTGGCGCTGCCGTAGCGGAACAGCACGTCGGTGACGAGCTGGTTGTCGCTCAGCGTGCGGCCGAAGTTCCCGGTGAAGACCTGGCCCAGGTACTCGAGGTACTGGATCCACAGCGGCCGGTTGTAGCCGGCCTCCTCGATGCGCTCCGCGAGCACATCCGGAGGGAGCCGGCCGCCCTGCGCCGCGGTGATCGGGTCGCCGGTGGTGCGCATGAACAGGAACACGAGGGTGACCAGGATGAGCACCGTCGGGAAGATGAGGAGGAACCGCACCAGCAGGTAGCGCCAGAGCGCCCCGCCGGCGGCTCGCCTGCGCACCGGCTTCTGCGCGGGTGCGGTGGCGGTGGTGGTGGTCATGTCGGAGCCTTCGATCAAGGGTAGTGGGGCGGCCCGCAGCGCGGACCGCCCCACCGGGGGTGCCGACCTACTTGGTCAGCGGGGCGAAACGGAACTTGAACGACGCGTCGAGGATGACCCCGTCGACGTCCGTGCCCGAGACCGCCACCTGAGCGCCCTGCAGCAGCGGCAGGATCGACAGCAGCTCGCCCATGCGGGCCTGGATGTCGACGATCTGCTGCTCGCGGTTCGCCTCGTCGGGCTCGACCGCCTGCGCGTTGATCAGCGACTCGACCTCCGCGTCGCTGAAGTGGTTCGCCAGGAAGTTCTCGGTCTTGAAGAACGGCGACAGGTAGTTGTCGGCGTCCGAGTAGTCCGGGAACCAACCCAGCTGGTACATCGGGTAGACGTCGGCGGTGCGGTCCTCGGAGTACTGCACCCACTCGGTGGACTGCAGGTTCACCGTGAACAGGCCGTCGGCCTCCAGCTGGTCCTTCACCATCGCGTACTCGTCACCCGACGACGGACCGTAGTGGTCGTCCGAGTTGTACTGCAGGTTCAGGGTGACCGGCGTCTCGACGCCCGCGGCCTCGAGGATCTCAGCGGCCTGGTCGGCGTCCGGGCCGCCGTCGCCGTCGCCGTAGAGGTCCTTCAGGACCTCGGTGGCGCCGAAGAAGCCTTCGGGCACGACGGCGTACAGCGGGGTGTAGGTGCCGCGGTAGACCTGCTCGGCGATCGGCTCGCGGTCGATGAGCGCGGCCATGGCCTGGCGCACCGCCTG
>DATMVL010000315.1:0-5253 GCA_035563175.1 Rhodoglobus sp.
GTGATCCCCGAGGTGCTCGGCCCGGTCGTCGAGCTGCGCGACGGCACCGAGCGCGAGTTCGTGATGCCGACCGAGTGCCCCGAGTGCGGCACCCCGCTCGCTCCCGCCAAGGAGGGCGACATCGACCTGCGCTGCCCGAACGCCCGCAGCTGCCCCGCCCAGGTGCGCGGCCGTGTGGAGCACATCGGCAGCAGGGGAGCGCTCGACATCGAGGGCCTCGGCGAGGTCGGCGCGGCCGCTCTGACGCAGCCGCTCGTGCCCGAGACCCCGCCGCTGGTCACCGAGGCCGGGCTGTTCGAGCTCACCGTCGACGACCTGCTGCCCATCGAGGTGCAGGTGCGCGACAGTCTGACCGGGTTGCCCACCGGCCGCGTCGAGACGCCGTTCCGCAAGATCGTGCGACCGGCCCGGCGCGGCGAGCCCGCCGAGACCGGCCCGTCCGAGGCGGCACGGCGACTGCTCGCCGAGCTCGAGAAGGCCAAGACGAAGGAGCTCTGGCGCATCCTCGTGTCGCTGTCGATCAGGCACGTCGGCCCGGTCGCCGCGCGAGCCCTCGCGGCCCACTTCGGCTCGATCGACGCGATCCGGGCCGCGAGCCGCGACGAGCTGGCATCGGTCGAGGGCGTCGGCGGCATCATCGCCGACGCGGTCACCGACTGGTTCGCCGTCGACTGGCACGTCGAGATCGTGGACCGCTGGGCCGCGTCCGGCGTGCAGCTGGCGACGCCCGGCCACCCGGGTCCCGGTGCCGTCGGCGCGATCGAGGGACCGCTGAGCGGCCTCACCGTGGTGGCCACCGGTGCGCTGGAGGGCTTCACCCGCGAGGGTGCGGTCGAGGCGATCCTGGCCGCGGGCGGCAAGGCGGCGTCGAGCGTCTCGAAGAAGACCGACTTCGTCGCGGCCGGTCCCGGTGCCGGATCGAAGCTCACGAAGGCCGAGCAGCTGGGCGTGCGGATCATCGACGCGGAGCAGTTCGCGCTGCTGCTGAGGGAGGGGCCGGCGGCCCTCGACTGACCGCCGCGACATCCGCCGCCGACCCGAGCGGACCGACCCCCATTCGAGGGCGCTGAGCCGCTAGCATGTGGCGTGCGGGACGGAGCCTCGGGGGAGGCGAGGCGATGTCGTGCACTCGAGCGGAAAGATACCCGAAGTGCTGTTTGACGTCGCAGCAGTTCTCTCGACCTCGATGACTCTGGGACCGGTCATCGAGGCCTTCAGCATGTCCGAGCTCGCGCCCCGCATGGCGGTCGTGCTCGTGCTGGACGAGGTCGTGCAGCCGCTGCCGGACTCGCCGCCGGTGCCCGATCTGTCGCACGGGCCCACGGCGGGCGCTCCCGGCGGGGTGCGAGGCGGCGAGGTGCTGCAGCAGTTGAGCGCGCGACCGGCCGGCACCCTCGAGAGCTATCTGCGCGAGCATCCGGGAATCGCCCAGCAGGTGCTCGCCGACCCGCCCACCGCCGCATCGGTCGCGTTGTGGTGGAACACCCTCGGGGCGGATCAGCGCCGCGAGGTGCGCGCCGGCCTGCCCGGGCTGATCGGCAACCTGGAGGGCGTGCCGTACCCGATCCGGGATGCGGCCAACCGCCAGCTGCTCGACGCCACCATCGCCGAACTCGAGGACGCCCTTTCCGGCGACGCCGGCCGCGCCATGCTCGACCAGACCGCGCAGCAGCTCTCCATGCTGCAGTCGGTGGACGCGGCGCTCGCCGAGGGGCCGCAGCGCTCGCTGCTCTCGCTCGACGTGGCGGGGCAGGGGCGCGCGGCGATCGTCATCGGCGACCTGCGCACGGCCGACTACGTGAGCTACCTGATCCCGGGCATGTTCTTCACCATCGAGAATCAGCTCGGCTACTGGGTGGATGCGGCGCAGCGCCTGCACGAGCAGGAGCTCGACTTCCTGGACCGCCTCGACCACACCGAGCCCGATCGCCGCACGGTCGCGACGGTCGCCTGGATCGGCTACCACACCCCGAACCTCACGAACATCGGCGCGATCGACAACGCGCGCGCCGGCGCGGTCTGGCTCGAGCAGGCGCTCACCGGGCTGCGCGCGGTGCGCGGCGCCGACCAGCCCTACCTCTCGGTCGTCGCCCACTCGTACGGCTCCACGGCCGCGCTGATCGCGCTCACCGAGGGCGACGTCGAGGTCGACGCGCTCGCGCTGGTGGGCTCGCCCGGCAGCGCCGCCCGCTCCGTGGACGACCTGCACGTGCGCGACGGCGCCGTGTTCGTCGGCGAGGCGAGCTGGGATCCGGTGCCGAACAGCTCGTACTTCGGCAGCGATCCCGGCGCGCCCGGCTACGGTGCCGTGCGGATGGGCGTGGACGGCGGGGTGGACGTCATCACCGGTCGCACCCTGCTCACCTCGGTCGGGCACAACGACTACTTCAGCCCGGGCACCGCCTCGATGCGCAACTTCGCGCTCATCGCGATCGGCGAGGGCCGGTTCGTCACCGGCGTGGACCCGACCCGCACGGAGCGGGCACTGGGGCACTGAGCGCGGCGGGCTGCGCGGGCATCCCTAGAATCGACTGGTGTCCGAAATCACGCCCGACGTCGTCACGCATCTCGCGAACCTCGCTCGCATCGCCCTGACCGACGAGGAGATCCAGACCCTGACCGGCCAGCTGGGGGCGATCGTGGACTCGGTCGCCAAGGTCAGCGAGGTCGCCACGCCCGACGTGCCGGCCACCAGCCACCCGATACCGCTGTCGAACGTGTACCGGCCCGACGAGCCAGGCGTCACCCTCACGCCCGAGCAGGCCCTCGCCGGGGCGCCCGAGCACGACGGCGCCCGCTTCAAGGTCTCGGCCATCCTGGGGGAGGAGCAGTGAGCCTCGTCGAGCGGTCAGCCGCCGAGCTCTCCCAGCTGCTGCGCGCCGGCGACGTGTCGTCGGTCGAGGTCACCCAGGCGCACCTGGACCGCATCGCCGCGGTCGACGGCGACGTGCATGCCTTCCTGCACGTGAACGCCGAGGCCCTCGACGCAGCGGCGCTCATCGACTCCCGGCGCGCGGCCGGCGAGCCGCTCGGCGAGCTCGCCGGGGTGCCCGTCGCGGTCAAGGACGTGCTGTGCACCGTCGGGATGCCGTCGACGGCCGGTTCGCGCATCCTGGAGGGCTGGATCCCGCCGTACGACGCGACCCCGGTCGCCCGGCTCAAGGCCGCCGGCCTGCCGCTGCTCGGCAAGACGAACATGGACGAGTTCGCGATGGGCTCGTCGACCGAGCACTCCGCGTTCGGGCCGACCCGCAACCCGTGGGATCTCGAGCGGATCCCCGGCGGATCCGGCGGCGGTTCGGCGGCGGCGGTCGCCGCGTTCGAGGCCCCGCTCGCCCTCGGCTCGGACACCGGCGGCTCGATCCGCCAGCCGGCCGCGGTCACCGGCTCGGTGGGGGTGAAGCCCACCTACGGCGGGGTCTCGCGGTACGGCGCGATCGCGCTCGCGTCGTCCCTCGACCAGGTCGGCCCCGTCACCCGCACCGTGCTCGACGCGGCGCTGCTGCACGACGTCATCGGCGGGCACGACCCGCGCGATTCGACCTCGCTGCGCGACGAGTGGCCCTCGTTCGCCGCCGCCGCCCGTGAGGGCGCCGCCGCCGAGTCGCTCAAGGGACTGCGCGTCGGCGTCGTGAAGGAGCTCGACAGCCCCGGCTTCCAGCAGGGCGTCTCCGACCGCTTCCACGAGGCGCTCGAGCTGCTCACCGCCGCCGGCGCCGAGATCGTCGAGGTGTCGGCTCCGCACTTCGAGTACGCGGTCGCCGCGTACTACGTGATCCTGCCCGCCGAGGCCTCGAGCAATCTCGCGAAGTTCGACTCGGTGCGCTTCGGGATGCGGGCGCAGGTGAAGGGCACGGTCGAGGACGTCATGGCCGCCACCCGCGAGGCCGGCTTCGGCGCGGAGGTGAAGCGCCGCGTCATCCTCGGCACCTACGCCCTCTCGGCCGGGTACTACGACGCCTACTACGGCAGCGCGCAGAAGGTGCGCACGCTCATCCAGCGCGACTTCGCCGCCGCGTTCGAGCAGGCGGACGTGCTCGTCTCGCCCGCCGCGCCGACCACCGCGTTCAAGCTCGGCGAGAAGATCGACGACCCGCTCGCGATGTACCTCAACGACGTGACGACGATCCCCGCGAACCTCGCGGGCATCCCCGGCATGGGGCTCCCCGCCGGGCTCGCCGAGGACGGCCTGCCGGTCGGGTTCCAGCTGATGGCGCCCGCCCGCGAGGACGCGCGGCTGTACCGCGTCGGCGCCGCCCTCGAGCGGATGCTCGTCGAGCGCTGGAGTGGGCCCATCCTGGCGAAGGCGCCCACGCTGGGCTGACGCCCGCCTCCTGCCGAGGAGGCGCCACTTCGGACGTCCGAGCCGCGGACCCGGCCGTCCCAACTGGCGCCTCATCCCCGCATGCCGCGATGAGGCGCCACCTGTGACGACGCCGCGGCGCGCCGGGCGGTCCCAAGTGGCGCCTCATCGGCAGCGGGTCAGCCGCCCATCCGCTCCCGGTAGCCCTGCTGGTTGACGCGGTTGCCGCAGCGCACGCTGCAGAACCTGCGGGAGCCGTTGCGCGACTGGTCGAGCAGCAGGCCGGAGCAGTCCTCGGCGGCGCACACCCGCATCCGCCACACCTCGTCGGTGCGCACGATGTCGGCCAGCGCGAGCGCACCCTCGGCGCGCATCCGGTCGGCGAGCGGCGCATCCGGCTCCGTGGCGTGCAGGTGCCAGTCGAACCGGTCGTGCTTGACCAGCAACGGCAGCGCGTTCACGTCGCGCAGCCAGCGGTTGATGTCCTCGACCTGATCGTCGCGCGACTTGCCCCATACCGCGCGCACCTCGTCGCGTACCGCACGCACCTCGGCCAGCTCGGCGTGGTCGCGGTCGAAACGGCCGGTGTAGCCGTGCTCCTCCAGCAGGGCGGTCAGCGCCGAAGGGTCGGCGAGTTCGTCCGCGCCGCTTCGCGAGGCACCGGGATGCGTGTTGCCGAGCGCGATGAGGAATTCGAGCGTGTCCTCGGTGTCAGGAGCGAAATGCAATTTGAGTCCTTATCCGCGTCGAGCGTACTGTCAGGATCGTAAACTGAATCGCCCCTGACCGGGAGTCCTCATGACCCAGCACGGCGCCACTCGCGGACTGCTCCTCGGGCTGCTCGCCTCCCTCACCTTCGGCACCTCGGGCGCGTTCGTGAAGCCCCTGCTCGAAGCAGGCTGGAGCCCCGCGGCCGCCGTCACCGCCCGTGCCGGTGTCGCCGGCTTGGC
>DATMVL010000316.1:0-4213 GCA_035563175.1 Rhodoglobus sp.
AGGCAGTACCGCGAGCTCGACCCGTCAGCGCTCGGAACGCTGGTCGCCCAGCGGGCGATCGTCGACGGCCGCAACACGCTCGACCCCGTCGTCTGGCGCGGCGCCGGCTGGGTGTACCGGGCCCTCGGCCGGCCGTAGCGGCATGGACCGGCTCGGGTGGAACACCCAGAACCGGTAGAACGCGAACCGGAACGCGGTGCCCAGCGCGAGCCCGACCACGTTGCCGGCGATGTTGTCGGCCAGCAGGCTGGTGAAGCCGAGCACGTGATGCGAGAACCACAGGCAGGCGAGGGTGATGAGCATCCCGCCCACGCTGACCAGTCCGAACTCGATGCCCTCGCGCACGACCTGGCTGCGCCGGGTGGCGCCGAAGGTCCAGTACCGGTTGCCGATCCAGTTCACGACGATCGCCAGCGACGTGGAGACCACCTTCGCCCACACCGACCCGCCCTCGACGGTGGCCGGGTCGAGGATCGTCACGCGCAGCAGGTTGAAGACCGCGACGTCGACGACCAGCCCGACGAGCCCGACGGTGCCGAAGCGCCCGAGCTGGACGAGGAGGGCGCGCACCGCGTCAGTGTAACGACGCCGCCCCGGCCCTAGGCTGGGAGGGATGACTCTCACCGTCGGCGTGATCGGCGCAGGCCAGCTCGCGCGCATGATGATCCCGCCCGCCGTCGAGCTCGGGCTCGAGCTCAGGGTGCTCGCCGCGTCCGAGGGCGAGTCGGCCCGTGTGGCGGTCACCGCGCTCGGTTCGCACACGGATGCCGAGGCCGTCGCCGCCTTCGCCCGCGACGTCGACGTGGTGACCTTCGACCACGAGCACGTGCCGCAGCCGGTGCTGCGCGCCCTCGAGGCCGAGGGTGTCGCGGTGCGGCCGGGAGCGGACGCCCTGCGCTTCGCCCAGGACAAGCTCGTCATGCGCCGCCGCCTCACCGAGCTCGGCCTGCCGGTACCGGAGTGGGCCGAGGTCGCCACGCAGGAAGAGCTCGCCGCGTTCCTCGCCGAGCACGGCGGCGCCGCGGTCGTGAAGACGCCGCGCGGCGGCTACGACGGCAAGGGCGTGCGGCTGGTGCGCGACGCCGCCGAGGCCGCCGACTGGTTCGGCGACGGGCCGCTGCTGGCCGAGGAGCTGGTCGAGTTCCGCCGCGAGCTCGCCGCACTCGTCGCCCGCCGCCCGAACGGCGACATCGCCGCCTGGCCGGTCGTCGAGACCGTGCAGCGCGACGGCGTCTGCGTCGAGGTGCTCGCGCCGGCTCCGGATGCGGACGAGCGGCTGCAGGAGGTCGCCACCCAGGTGGCCGCCACCATCGCCCGGGAGCTCGACGTCACCGGTGTGCTCGCCGTGGAGCTGTTCGAGACCACCGACCAGCGCATCCTCGTCAACGAGCTCGCGATGCGACCGCACAACAGCGGCCACTGGACCATCGACGGCGCCGCCACCAGCCAATTCGAGCAGCACCTGCGGGCGGTGCTCGACCTGCCGCTCGGCCCGACCGTGCCGCGCGCGCCGTGGACCGTGATGATCAACGTGCTCGGCGGCGTCGACGACGTCACCGCGCGCTTCGAGGCGGCGTGGTCGGATCAGCCGGACGTGAAGCTGCACTTCTACGGCAAGGGCGCGCGGCCCGGCCGCAAGGTAGGGCACGTCACCGCCTGGGGCGACGACCTCGAGGAGACGGTCTTCCGGGCGCGTGCCGCGGCGGCGTTCTTCCAGGGCTGACACCTAGCATGGTCGGGTGCCCGAGCCCCTGGTAGCCGTCGTCATGGGATCCGACTCCGACTGGAACGTCATGTCGGATGCCGCTGCCGCACTGAGCGAGTTCGGCATCGAGCACGAGGTGCAGGTGGTGTCGGCGCACCGTACACCCGAGCGGATGATCGCGTTCGGCTCCGCGGCCGCGAGCCGCGGCATCCGGGTCATCATCGCGGGCGCCGGGGGAGCGGCCCACCTGCCCGGCATGCTCGCCTCGGTGACCACGCTGCCCGTCATCGGCGTGCCCGTGCCGCTGAAGACCCTCGACGGGCTCGACTCGCTGCTCTCCATCGTGCAGATGCCGGCCGGCATCCCCGTCGCGACCGTGTCGATCGGCGGCGCACGCAACGCCGGCATCCTGGCGGCCCGCATCCTCGCCTCCGGCGATCCCCAGCTCACGCAGCGGCTCGCGCAGTTCGCCCGCGACCTCGAGGCCGTCGTCGAGGCTAGAAATAAAAAGCTGATCGAGTCGCTGTGAGCGCTGCCGCCAGCCCGGTCCGCAATCCGGACCTCAAGAACACGCCCCTGATGACGAAGCGGGCGTGGATCCTCGTCGCGCTCAACGTGCTCATCCCGGGCAGCCCGCAGCTCATCGCCGGCAACCGGCGGCTCGGTCGGTTCGGCGTCGGGGCGACGTTCCTGCTCTGGGCGCTGGTGCTCGCCGGCGTGGTGCTGTTCTTCGTGGCGCAGTCGCTGCTGATCACGGTCGCCACCAACTGGTGGGCGCTGTGGGTCATCCAGGCGCTGATCGTGTTCTATGTGGTGCTCTGGGTGATCCTGACCCTCGACACCCTGCGGCTCGTGCGCCTGGTGCGGGTGGATGGCGCGGCCCGCGGCTTCGTGGCCGGGCTGTCGGTCATCCTGCTCGTCGTCATCGGCGGCGCCGGCGCGTACGGCGCCATGATCGCCGGCTCGACCCGCGACACCGTGGGCGCGGTCTTCGCCGACGGCCAGATCGAGCCGCCCATCGACGGCCGCTACAACATCCTGCTGCTCGGTGGCGACGCCGGCCCCGACCGCGAGGGTCTGCGACCGGACAGCATCTCGGTGGCGAGCATCGACGCCGAGACCGGCGAGACCGTCATCTTCGGCCTGCCGCGCAACATGGAGTACATGCCGTTCCCCGAGGACAGCCCCATGTTCCCGGAGTACCCGAACGGCTACGGCGCCGACGTCGGCTGCTACGTCGACGTCTGCTACCTCAACTCGGTCTACACCGAGGTCGAGCTCTACCTGCCCGACTACTACCCGGACGCGGTCGCCAACGGCAGCCGCCCGGGCATCGAGGGCACGAAGGACGCGGTCGAGGGCGTGCTCGGGCTGCAGATCCAGTACTACGCGATGATCGACATGGCCGGCTTCGAGCAGCTCATCAACGCGCTCGGCGGCATCGAGATCGACGTGAAGGAGCGCCTGCCGATCGGCGGCGACGAGGACGAGTTCGGCAACCCGATCAACGTCGGCGCCTGGCTCGAGCCGGGCGTGCAGCGCCTCGACGGCAACCGGGCGCTCTGGTACGCCCGCTCGCGCCACGGCACGAGCGACTACGACCGCATGTCGCGCCAGCGTGAGGTGCAGGAGGCGATCCTGCGCCAGTTCGAGCCGTCCAACGTGCTCGCCCGCTTCCAGGAGGTCGCCGCGGCCGGCACCCAGGTCGTGACCACGAACATCCCGCAGCCGATGCTCGGCGCGTTCACCCAGCTGGCGCTGAAGGCGCGCGACCACGAGGTGGTCGACATCGACTTCGTGCCCGCGAACGGGTTCGACCCCGAGTTCCCCGACTACGCGTACATCCGGCAGGTGGTGGCGGATGCGGTGGCGCCGCCGGTCGAGGAGCCTGCGGAGTAGCTACAGGTCGGCGTGCAGCTGCCACACCTTCTCGGCGGCGCTGCGCCACGTGTACGCCTTCGCGCGGTCCTGCCCGAGGACGGTGAGCTGGTCCGCTCGCCGCAGCGCGCGCTGTGCGGCCTCGACGATGGCGTCGGTGTCGGCGGCGTCGAATACCTCGGCAGCATCGGCGACGGTCTCGAGCGCGACGGGGTTCGCGCGGATGGCCAGCGGCGTACCGCCCGCCATCGCGTGCAGGGCCGCATACGGGAACGTGTTCCCGTCGCCGAGGTGGATCACCAGCCGCGCCCCGGCGACCGACGGCGCGAGGCCGCTGCCGGCATCCGTGCGTTCGACGCGCACCTCCTCGCCCAATGCCTGTCCGATGCGCTTCGCGAGCGGCTCGGCGTCCTCGGTGTCGCGGCCGACCAGCAGCACGATCGCGCCGGTGCGGTCCTCGCCGGCGGGGTCGAGCAGGGGAGCGGGCGGCACGACCCGCACCCGCGTCCCGAGCCTCGTGCGCTCGGCGAGCACCTCGCCGGCGGCGTGACTGGTCACCACGACCGCGTCGGCGTACCGCTCCGCGCGCTTGATCATCGCGGCCTGCCAGCCGGCCTCGCGCTTCGGCAG
>DATMVL010000317.1:0-11546 GCA_035563175.1 Rhodoglobus sp.
CGACACGCCGTCGCGAATGCCCCGGCGACGGCGTGTCGCGTGCGATCTCCGCTGGACGACAGCGCCTCAGCGTCGGCGGATGCGCGGCAGCTTCTCGATGGCCTTCTGCTCGGGCAGGGTCCAGTTGAACAGCACGGCGAGCACCCGCACCCCGAACGTGATCGCGACGCAGATGGTGGCGGCGACGAAGACGTCAACGCCGAACGCCAGCAGCACCACGAGCGAGGTGGACCCCGCGATCGCGGCGACGGCGTAGAGCGACCCGACGTGCATGAGCGCGATCGGGCGGTTGAGCAGCAGGTCGCGCATGATCGAGCCGCCCACGGCGCTGAGCGCCCCGAGGAACACGGCGGGCACCTCGGGCAGCCCGGCGGCGAGCGCCTTCGTGGTGCCGATGGCGCCGAACAGGCCGATGGTGAGCGCGTCGAGGACGGTCACCAGGGGGCCGAGCCGCGAGATGAGCCGCTCGAGCAGCATGCCGAGCAGCGCCGATCCGGTGGCGACGAGCACGTACCAGTTGCTGGTCAGCGCGGCGGGCACCTGGGCGAGCAGCAGATCGCGCAGGATACCGCCGCCGAAGCCGGTGGCGAGGCCGATGATGGCGACGCCGAGCAGGTCGAGACGCCGGTCCCGGAACTGCGCCGCGAACAGCGCGCCCTGCACCGAGCCGATGCCGACCGCGAGCAGGTCAGCCCACAGCGGGATGACGATGGCGGCGTTCACCGCACATTCGTACCATGCGCCTCGCGCGCGGCGTACTCGGCGAAGGTGCGCCGCCCGTACCCCGGCAGGCCGGGCATGTGCAGCCCGGCCCGGAACGCATCCATCGCCCTCCCGCGCAGCGGCAGCGTCCACACCGGCTTCCGGGTCCCGGCGGCGCGCTGCCAGATGCCGATGGCCTCACGCACGGTGAGCTGCTCCGGCCCGCCGATGTCCGCGACGTGCCCGGAGGGACCGGCCTCCACGAGCTCGACGAGACGAGCCGCCACCTCCTCGACCGCGATGGGCTGGTCGGGCGCGTCGACGGAGAGGATCACGGGCATCCGCCGCTGCGCTCTGGGCACCATGGCCACGAAGCCGTGGAACTGGGTCGCCCGCAGGATCGTGTACGGGATGCCCGACCGCTCGATCGCCCGCTCGCACTCGAGCTTGGCGCCGTAGTACGGGTACGGCACGACGTCGACACCGACGATCGAGATGTAGACGATGTGCCGGATGCCCGCCGCCGTCGCCGCCGCCAGCAGCCGTCCGGTCTGGGCGACATCGCGCTTCCCGGCGCTCGTCGCGAGGTGCAGCACCGTGTCGACGCCCGCGAGCGCCTCGCGCAGGCCGGCGCCGGTGCCGAGGTCTCCGAGGGCGCGGCCCGCCCCGGCGGAACGGCTCAGGATGCGCACGTCGTGGCCGGCGGCGCGCAGGAGGTCGACGGTGGGACGGCCGAGGGTGCCGGTGCCGCCGGTGACGAGGATGGTCATGCTGGGTCCTTTCGACAGGGTCACCAGCTTCGACCGGACAGCGGTCAGGAGTGTGACAGCGCCAGCTGCTCGAACCCGTGCAGCTTCCCGGGGTTCAGCACCGCGAACATCCTGCGCACGCCGTCCGGACCGATGTCGACGGTCCAGAGTGCGAGCGGTCTGCCCTCCCGTACCGCGAGCACGGCGGTCTCGCCGTTGGCGACGACCGGCGTCATGGTGACGCCCTCGCCGAACTTCTCGGCGATACCGATCAGGAACTGCGCGACGCGTTCGCGGCCGGCGACGGGCTTCCGCGCCGCCGTGACGAGGCCGCCGCCGTCGGACAGCGACAGCACGTCGTCGGCGAGCGTGCTCTCGAGGGTCGCCAGGTCGCCGGTCTGCGCGGCGGCGAGGAACGCACCGAGCAGCCGGTCCCGCTCGTCGGCGCTCGCCACGGTGCCGCGCTCGCGGTCGATGTGCTGCCGCGCGCGCAACCCGAGCTGGCGCGCGTTGGCCTCGCTGGTCTCGAGCAGCTCGGCGATCTGCCGGTACGGGTAGTCGAAGGCCTCGTGCAGCACGTACGCGGCCCGCTCGGCCGGGGTGAGCCGTTCCAGCAGCAGCAGCACCGCGAGCGACAGCGCCTCGGCGCGCTCGGCACCGAGCGCCGGGTCGGCGGAGGTGTCGACGGGCTCGGGCAGCCACGGCCCGACGTAGACCTCGCGCCGGGCTCGGGCGGAGTCCAGCTCGGTGAGGCAGAGCCGCGTCACGACCGTGGCGAGGAAGGCTCCCGGCTCGCGGACGGCATCCCGGTCGGTGCGCTGCCAGCGCAGCCACGCCTCCTGCACGACGTCCTCGGCCTCGGCGACCGAGCCGAGCATCCGGTACGCGATGCCGAACAGCCGTCGGCGGTGCTCCTCGAACATGTGCATGATCCTCCCGGATTTCGTCGGTGGAGGAGGGGATAATCGGGGGGTGCCGACCTATCGTGACGAAGCCGTCGTGCTGCGCACCCACAAGCTGGGTGAGGCCGACCGCATCGTGACGATGCTGTCGCGGCAGCACGGCAAGATCCGCGCGGTCGCCAAGGGCGTGCGCCGCACCGCGTCCAGGTTCGGGGCCCGGCTCGAGCCGATGATGGTCGCCGACATCCAGTGCTACGTCGGCCGCAGCCTCGACATCGTGCAGCAGGCCGAGTCGCTGGGCGCGTACGGCGCCGAGATCGCCGACGACTACACCGCGTACACCGCCGCCAGCGTCATGCTCGAGACCGCCGACAAGGTGACCGACGACGACGGCTCGCTGCAGCAGTACCTGCTGCTGGTCGGCGCGCTGCGCTCGCTCTCGCGCCGCGAGCACCACCCGTCGCTCACCCTCGACTCCTACCTGCTGCGTTCGCTGTCGATCGCCGGCTGGGCGCCGAGTTTCGTCGACTGCGCGGTCACCGGCGCGCCGGGGCCGCACACCGCGTTCGTGCCGCAGCTCGGCGGGGTGGTGGCGGATGCGGTGGCCCCGCCCGGCGCGCCGCGTCTCGACCCGACGGCGCTGGCCCTGCTCGGCGCACTGCTCGAGGGGCGCTGGGCGGACGCCGAGGCCGCCGACGAGCGCGCCCGCAACCAGGCCTCCGGCATCATCGCCGCCTACACGCAGTTCCACCTCGAGCGCGGACTGCGCTCGCTGCAGCACGTGGACCGCACCGCGTGACCGAGCGCACGCATCCGAAGGCCGAGCCGTTCAAGCCCATCGACTGGACCGGCCTGCAACCGCCGGAGCTGCCGAAGGGCGCGGTGCCCGATCACGTCGCGCTCGTCATGGACGGCAACGGCCGCTGGGCCAACGCGCGCGGGCTGCCGCGGGTGGAGGGTCACCGGGCCGGCGAGGCGAGCCTGCTCGACGTCGTCGCCGGCGCCATCCAGATCGGGGTGAAGCATCTCAGCGTGTACGCGTTCTCGACCGAGAACTGGGCCCGCAGCCCCGACGAGGTGCGCTTCCTGATGGGCTTCAACCGCGACGTGCTGCACCGCCGGCGCGACCAGCTCAACGACTGGGGCGTGCGGGTGCGCTGGGCGGGCCGTCGGCCGCGGCTGTGGGGCTCGGTCATCAAGGAGCTGCAGTTCGCCGAGCGCCTCACCGCCGGCAACGACGTGCTGACCCTCACCATGTGCGTCAACTACGGCGGCCGCAACGAGCTGACGGATGCCGTGCAGGCGATCGCCGCAGAGGTGGCGGCGGGCAGGCTGAAGCCGTCCGGCATCTCGGAGAAGACCATCACCCGGCACCTGTACCAGCCGGAGCTGCCCGACGTCGACCTGTTCGTGCGCAGCTCGGGGGAGCAGCGCACCAGCAACTTCCTGCCGTGGCAGGCGGTCTACGCCGAGATGGTGTTCCTCGACCGGCTGTGGCCCGACTTCACCCGTGAGGACCTGTGGCACGCCATCCAGCTGTACGCCTCACGCAGCCGACGGTTCGGCGGGGCCGTCGATGCGCCGCAGCAGCGTCCGGACCCCGACGCCCAGCAGTAGCACCGCGACGCCGATCGCGATACCGAGCGCCGGCAGCGTCGCGACGAGCACCAGGCAGCCGACGAGCCCGACCACCTGCAGAGCCCGCGGGTACCGGCGACGGGTCTGCGTGAACGCGGCGGCGTTGGCGATCGCGTAGTACAGCAGCACCCCGAACGACGAGAACGCGATCGCGCCGCGCACGTCGACCAGCAGCACGACGGCCACGACGACGACGGTGAGCAGTGCCTCGGCGCGGTGCGGCACCGAGAACCGGGGATGCACCGCCGCCAGCGGCCGCGGCAGGTCGCCTTCGCGCGCCATCGCGAGCGTCGTGCGGCCGACGCCCGCCATCAGGGCGAGCAGCGCACCCAGCGACGCCGCCGCGGCGCCGACGCGGATCACCGGGTCGGCCCAGCCCCACCCGGCGGCGACGGCGACCTCGGCGAGCGGAGCATCCGCGGCCGCGAGCCGGTCGGAACCGAGCACGGTGAGCGCGATCGTGCCGACGACCGCGTAGATCACCACGACGATGCCGAGCGACAGCACGATCGCACGGGGGATGGTGCGCTCGGGGTCCCGCACCTCCTCGCCGAGGGTGGCGATGCGGGCGTACCCGGCGAACGCGAAGAACAGCAGGCCGGCCGCCTGCAGGATGCCGTACGGATCCGGCGATCCGAGGGTCGCCGCGGGCGCCGGTCCCGCCGCGCCCCCGGCCGCGACGACGACCCCGAGCGTGACGAGCACGAGCACGACGAGGATGCGGGTGACCAGCGCGGTCCGCGTGATGCCGAGCAGGTTCACCCCGCCGAGCGCGAGGGCCGCCAGCGCCGCGACCGGCCGTTCCCAGCCCTCGGGCGCCGCGTACGCCGCGAAGGTGAGCGCCATCGCCGCGCAGCTCGCGGTCTTGCCGATCACGAAGCCCCACCCGGCCAGGAACCCCCACCACGGGCCGAGCCGCTCACGGCCGTAGACGTAGGTGCCGCCCGAGGTCGGGTACTGCGCGGCGAGCTGCGCCGAGGCGGTGGCGTTGCAGAACGCGACTACGGCTGCGATCGCGAGACCGGCGAGCAGCCACGGCCCGGCGGCGCGGGCGGCGGGGGCGAACGCGGCGAACACCCCGGCACCGAGCATCGCTCCGAGACCGAGGGTCAGGGCATCCGGCAGCCCCAGCCGACGCTGCAGGGTCGTCACCCGGCGGAGTCTAGGGGAGCGGGGTGCACAGGCCGTGTCTCGCTAGGCTGACCTGATGCCCAACGCTGCACCCATCCGCACCGGGATCATCGGCTTCGGACTCTCGGGCCGTGTGTTCCACGCCCCCTTCATCGCCACCAACCCGGCCTTCCGTCTCGATCTGGTGTCGACGAGCGACCCGAAGCGCGCCGCCGAGGTCGCCGACCAGCACCCGGGCGCGACCGTCGTCGCCGCGCCCGACGAGCTGCTGGCCCGCGCCGGCGAGCTCGACCTCGTGGTGCTGGCCTCGCCTGCGCACACACACCTCGAGCAGGGGCTCGCCGCCCTCGAGGCCGGCGCGCACCTCGTCATCGACAAGCCGTTCGTGCCCACCGTCTCCGAGGCTCGGCAGCTCTGCGTGACCGCCGAGGAGCACGGTCGGGTGCTCGCGGTGTTCCAGAACCGGCGCTGGGACGGCGACTTCCTCACCGTGCGCTCGCTGGTCGAGTCGGGCCGGCTGGGCACGGTGCACCGCTTCGAGTCGACCTTCGAGCGCTGGGGCGGTCCGCTGCGCGACCGCTGGCAGGACGCGACGCCGCCCGAGCAGGGCGGCGGCATCCTGTACGACCTCGGCAGCCATCTGATCGACCAGGCGCTGCAGCTCTTCGGCCCGGCCACGGTCGAGGATGCCGAGCTGCTGCGCGTGCGTGAGGGCGCGGCCAGCGAGGACGACGCGTTCGTCTCGCTGCGCCACGAGAGCGGGGTGCGCTCGCACCTCACCATGAGCCGGATGGCGGGGCAGGCAGGGCCCCGGTTCCGGGTGCTCGGCTCCGAGTCGGCGTACGCCGTGCACGGGCTCGACGGGCAGGAGCCCCTGCTGAAGGAGCGCATCTGGCCGGGCGACGAGCGCTACGGCGTGACGCCCGAGGCCGAGTGGGGCACCGTCGGCGTGGGCGACGAGCTCGAGCCGGTGCCGACCCTTCCGGGCGACTACCCCGCCTTCTACGCCGGCGTCGCCGCCGCGATCCTCGAGGGCGCGCCCTCCCCGGTCGACCCGCGCGATGCACTCGAGGTCGTGCGCATCATCGAGCGCGCGCACGCGATGGCGGGAGCCGCGGGCTAGCGCGTGGCCTCTTGTCGGCGGCCCGCCGCGGGATGGATGCTGTGCTGATGACCTCAGCTGCTTTCCGTGAGGCCGTCGAGCAGTTCGGTGATCCGCGCGGGTACCTCGCCGTGGCATCCATCGGGCTGCCGCCGCGCTCCGCCGTCGCCGCGCTCACCGCCGACCTCGCCGCCTGGGCCCGCGCCGACCGGGACCCGCAGGGCTACGACCCGGTGATCGCCGCGACGCGTTCGTCGTACGCGTCGCTGGTGGGCGTGCCGGTGAGCCAGGTCGCGATCGGCTCGCAGACCTCCGTGCTCGCCGCGCTGGTCGCCGGCGCCGTGCCCGTCGGAGCCGAGGTGCTGCTGCCCGAGGGCGACTTCTCGTCGATCATGTTCCCGTTCCTGCAGCGGGCGGAGATCACGACGCGGGTCGTCCCGCTGCGGGCGCTGGCCGATGCGGTGACCGAGCAGACCTGGCTGGTCGCCTTCTCGCTCGTGCAGTCCGCCACCGGCGAGGTGGCCGACACCGCCGCGATCCTCGAGGCGACGCGGCGCACCGGCACCTACACGCTCTGCGACACCACCCAGGCCGCCGGGGTGCTGCCGGTCGACGCCTCCCTGTTCGATGTGACGGTGTGCCACACCTACAAGTGGCTGTGCTCGCCTCGCGGGGTCGCGTTCCTGACCGTGGCCGACCGGTTCCTGCCGCTGATGCCGCCGTCGCAGGCCGGCTGGTACGCCGGCGCCGACGTGTGGCGCAGCACCTACGGCCCGGCGATGACCCTGGCGGCGGATGCCCGGCGCTTCGACGTGTCCCCGGCCTGGCAGGCCTGGAGCGGCGCGGAGCCGGCGATCGCGCTGTTCGCGGGCCTCGACATCGACGAGGTCTGGCAGCACACCGCGGGGCTCGGGGACGCGCTGTGCGAGGGGCTGGGCATCCCGCCGCAGCATCAAGCGATCGTCACCTGGCCGGATGCGTCCGGTGCCGACCTGGCGACCCTGATCGCCGCCGGCATCCGCGTCTCCGGGCGCGCCGGGCGGCTGCGGGCGTCGTTCCACCTCTGGAACGACGACTCCGACGTCGACGCCGTGCTCAGCGCGCTGGGCCCGCGCCGGTAGGCTTGGTGGCCGACCGGGCACCCAGTCCGGCCCGACCACAGGAGTTCCTCTTGGCTGCGCCCAGCACGCTCGACAACGTCATCAACCTCGCCAAGCGCCGGGGGTTCGTCTTCCAGTCCGGCGAGATCTACGGCGGTTCCCGCTCCGCCTGGGACTACGGCCCGCTCGGCACCGCGCTGAAGGAGAACATCAAGCGCGAGTGGTGGCGGTTCATGGTGCAGTCGCGCGACGACATCGTGGGCCTTGACTCGTCGATCATCCTGCCCAAGCGGGTCTGGGAGGCCTCCGGCCACGTCGAGGTCTTCAGCGACCCGCTGGTGGAGTGCATGGTGTGCCACAAGCGCTACCGCGAGGATCACCTGCTCGAGGAGTTCGAGGAGAAGAAGGGCCGCGTGCCCGAGAACGGCATGGCCGACATCGTGTGCGCCAACTGCGGCACCCGCGGCCAGTGGACCGAGCCGCGCGCCTTCAGCGGTCTGCTCAAGACCTACCTCGGCCCCGTCGACGACGAGGCCGGGCTGCACTACCTGCGGCCCGAGACGGCGCAGGGCATCTTCGTCAACTTCGCCAACGTGCTGTCCACCTCGCGCATGAAGCCCCCGTTCGGCATCGCCCAGGTGGGCAAGAGCTTCCGCAACGAGATCACGCCCGGCAACTTCATCTTCCGCACGCGCGAGTTCGAGCAGATGGAGATGGAGTTCTTCGTCGAGCCCGGCACCGACGAGGAATGGCACCAGTACTGGATCGACGCCTCGGAGGGCTGGTACCTGGGCCTCGGCATCCGGCCGGAGAACATCCGCCGGTACGAGCACGCCCAGGAGAAGCTGAGCCACTACTCGAAGCGCACCGTCGACCTCGAGTACCGGTTCGGCTTCGGCGGCGGCGAGTGGGGCGAGCTGATGGGCGTCGCCAACCGCACCGACTACGACCTGAAGACGCATTCGGAGGCGTCGGGCGTCGACCTGTCCTACTTCGACCAGGCCAAGGACGAGCGCTGGATCCCGTACGTGATCGAGCCCGCGTTCGGCCTCACGCGTGCGCTGATGGCGTTCCTCATCGACGCCTACCAGGAGGACGAGGCGCCCAACACGAAGGGCGGCGTCGACAAGCGCACCGTGCTGCGGCTCGACCGCAGGCTCGCGTCGGTGAAGGTGGCCGTGCTGCCGCTGTCGCGCAACGAGCAGCTGTCGCCGGTCGCCAAGGAGGTCGCCGCCGACCTGCGCCGGCTGTGGGCCGTCGACTTCGACGACGCGGGCGCCATCGGCCGCCGCTACCGTCGGCAGGACGAGATCGGCACCCCGTTCTGTGTGACGATCGACTTCGACTCGTTGGACGACCGCGCCGTGACGGTGCGCGAGCGCGACTCCATGGCGCAGGAGCGCATCCCGCTCGAGGGTCTGCGGTCGTATCTCGCCGAGCGGCTCATCGGGGCCTAGCAGGGCCGGCTCCGACCGTCCAGTCGGGGTACGCCCCGCGGCGTGGCGTGTTTCCGGCGTGTTTCGGGCGGTGAACAGGGCGTGAACAATCGACCGGATGCGCTGCGACCGGTTGACTGACCTCGGGCGGTCGGCGAGCCTGGCAACCTAACCGGCAGCATCCACGGCGAGGCCAACCCCGATCACGGCCCCGACACCCACCGCGGACTCGGTCGACGGCGATTATGCGCGTGTTCTGTTCGCGCATCGGTTGGACCCTTCCCCCGATTACCCTCACCCGAAGGCGCCCCCGATGCCGAACCTTCAGCTTCATTTCCGCGACCCTGCAAACCCGTTCGACGGGCAGTTCAACACCGAAGCCATCTGGAACTATCTGGCCACGCTCGGCCCGTACTTCCCGCTGGCGATCGCCGGCGCCATCGTCTGGGCCCTCTGGCTCTGGCGGGTCATCCAGTCCGCCCGCACCGGCCCGATCGAGAGCGACTTCCGGGCGACCACGTCGGTGATCGTGCCGTCGTTCCATGAGGACCCTGACATCCTGCTGCGGTGCCTGGAGACCTGGCGCGAGCAGGACCCCGACGAGATCATCATCGTGCTCGACCTGGCCGACGTCGAGGCGTACGACCGCATCGTCGCCCTCGGCGACGACCGCATCCGCCCGATCCTGTTCGAGCACGCCGGCAAGCGCTCGGCGCTCGGCGCGGGCATCCGCCTGGCACGGTACGAGATCCTCGTGCTCACCGACTCCGACACCTCCTGGACACCGGACCTGCTCGTCAACGTGCAGAAGCCGTTCGCCGACCCGGCGGTCGGCGGGGTCTCCACCCAGCAGAACGTCTACGCGCGGGGGTCGAGCATCTGGCGCCGGGTCGCCGACTGGCTGGTGAACCTGCGCTACTACAACTACGTGCCGGCCATGGGCAGGGCCGGAGCCGTCGCGTGCATCTCAGGGCGCACCGCGGTGTACCGCAAGGCGGCCGTGCTTCCGGTGCTCGAGCGGCTCGAGAACGAGTTCTTCCTCGGCAAGCGCTGCATCTCGGGCGACGACGGCCGGCTGACCTGGCTGGTGCTCGCCTCGGGGTACAAGACGGTGCACCAGCGCTCGGCGCGGGCGCTGTCGATGTTCCCCTCGACCCTGAGCGCGTTCATCAAGCAGCGGATCCGGTGGAGCCGCAACTCCTACCGCTGCTACCTGACGGCGATCGCGAAGGGCTGGCTCTGGAAGCAGCCGTTCGTGACGAAGATCACGGTGCTGCAGATCCTGCTCACCCCGGTGACGATGGGCTTCACCATCGCGTACATCCTGTTCAGCCGGCTCGAGCTCGCACCCACCGCGATCATCGCGGTGATCGCCTGGCTGCTGGTCACCCGTGGCATCCGCGGCTTCTCGCACCTGCGCCGCCACCCCGGCGAGATCCTGCTGCTGCCGGTCGTGGTGCTGATGGTCATCGTCATCGCGCTGCCGATCAAGCTGTACGCCTTCGTGACCATGAACAAGCAGGGCTGGCTCACCCGGCACGCCGACCGTGTCGGCGGCGACGGCCAGACCGTGCGCACGCTCGGCGCGGAGGTGGCGGCATGATCCGCTCGCACGCCATGACCACGGCCGCGCTCGCCGCGCTGCTGATCGTCGCAGCGCCCGTCGCGGCGTCGGCGGCGCCCGGATCGGCTCAGCCGTCGCAGCGCGAGACGCCCACCGCCGGCGAGTCGACCACCGGTCGCGCCTACCCGGGCGATCCCGAAGCCGAGGCCCGGCTGGTCGCCGCCGAGGAACGGCGGCTCATCGACATCAAGTCGACGCTCGGCAGCGCCGTCGCCACCGACGTGGTGCTGTCGCGCCCGTTCCGCTTGACCACCACCGGGGTCCCGACGATCGTGCTGGTGGGGCGCGGCAGCCCGTACACCCTCACGGAGCTGGCGCAGATCGCGCCGCAGAGCGTGCAGCTGCAGCCCGACGGCTCCTACCTCGTCACCGAACACCTCTACGTCGCGGCCGGCGCCACGCTGAAGCTGGCCGCGAGGGAGGGGATGACCGTGCGTCTGCGCTCGACGCCCGAGGGCTTCGCGACCATCGTCACCGACGGCGGCACGCTCGAGTTCGAGGGCAGCTCCGAGTTCCCCGTCGTCATCGAGAGCTGGAACGGCGAGACCGTCGACGACGTGACCGACGACGGACGCGCGTACGTACGGGTCCACGCGGGCCGGGGCGAGTTCGTCAACGCCGAGTTCGGCTCGCTCGGGTTCTGGAGCGGCGTCACCGGAGGACTGTCGCTCACCGGCGCCGTGGTGCCGGACCCGCTGGACCCGGTCGACGGGGAGGACATGTCCGCCTCCGACGAGATCGAGGAGGAGATCCCCGGTGCGGAGGCGCTCGCCGAGGTGGAGTCGCTGGAGACCCTCGCGCTGGGCGACGACCTCGAGGGCGACGCGTACACCTCGGCGCTGGTGCAGTCGGTGCTCGTGCAGCGGAGCGCGTTCGGGGTCTTCGTCACGAACGCCGACCGGGTCGAGATCCGCGACTCCCACTTCGACGACAACCTCGTCGACGGCGTCGTGTTCCACCGCGACGTGTCGAACAGCCTCGTGATCGGCACCAGCGCGACCGGCAACGGGCAGGACGGATTCAACCTGGCCCGAGCCACCTCGAGCGTCGTCTTCGACCGCCTGAGCGCGGTGTCCAACGGGCGCAACGGCATCACGATCGAGGGCCGGCCGCTCGTCGACGGACCGAGCGCCACCGGCATCCCGGTGACGGTCTACGGCGA
>DATMVL010000318.1:0-7870 GCA_035563175.1 Rhodoglobus sp.
GCGCGCTCGGCCGGTTCGACGAGGCGCAGGCCGAGATCGCCGAGGCGCGGCGCCGGCTGGCGAGCGCGGCGGGCGGCATCCGCAGCCGCATCGAACTCGAGTCGCGCGTGATGTTCGAAGAGGCCGCCTGCCTCGCCCTCACCGGGCGTCTCGACGCCGCCGCGCGGTCGATCGAGCACGGCATCGGGCTGCTGGGCGACACGACCTCGCCGGCCGCGCGTGAGGCGGGCGGCTGGCTGGCCTTGACCGAGGTGCTGGGCGGGCGCTGGGTGGGCCGTCACGACACCAGCAGCCCACCCGGCCGTGTCGCGTGGGCGCTCACCCTGATCGACCGGTGCCGCGCAGACGAGGCGGCGGATGCGGTGGACGAGCTCGAGCGCGACGCCGCCGGTACCGAGTTCGTGCCGTTCGCCCTCGTGCTGCGCTCGATGCTGAGCGACAGCGTGCACGAGCGACTCGAACTGCTGCAGACGGCCAGGCTGCGGTACCACGACTGGCAGTCGCCGGTGCTCATCGCGGCGCTGCACGACACCGAGCGGGCCTGCGCCCTTCTGCAGCTCGGCACGGTCGGCGCCGCCCGCGAGGCGATCGCCGCCCAGGATGCCCGATCGCCGATGCTGGAGCGCCACATCCACTGCCCCGGCCGCCTCGACGCGCGGCTCGCCCTGCACGTCGGCGACTTCGAGGGCGTGCTCGTCTCGACCGAGGCATGCCAGGCGCTCGGGGACCGGCACGCGCCGCGTTCGCTCGCCTGCGTCGAGGTGCTGCGTGCGGCGGCGTACCACGCGCTCGGCGACACCGGCATCGCGGCGCGAGCCGTGGATCGAGCGCTCGCCGACGCGGCCCGCACCGGCTGGCGGCGGCAGTTCACCAGCATCCCGGGCGTTCGCCTCGCGGCGCTGGTCGCGTTCGCACGTGGCCGGCCGCAGCCACTCGACGTTCTGGCGGTGCTGGACGAGCTCGACCGGTCGGAGGGCGGCGACGACGAGGCCGTGGTCGAGCCGCTCACCATGCGCGAGCGCATCATCCTCAGCCGGCTCGTGTCGGGGCAGTCGCGCCAGCAGATGTCGTCGGAGCTGCGTGTCTCGCCGAACACCATCAAGGCGCAGGTGCGCACCATCTACCGCAAGCTCGGGGCGGCCAATCGCCATGAGGCGATCGATCGGGCCGACACCCTCGGCATCGCACGCTGAGCCGCCCGGATCACGGCTCGTTCCGCACCCGTTTCACCCCTGTCTCACCCCCCGTTCCACCCGCCGCCGGTGCTTGTATGCGGATGCCCGGGGAACACTCAGGAAGTGAGGCAGCATGTCACACCGTCCCGCCGGACCCGCCCGGGTCCGGTCGCTCGCCGCATTCTGTACCGCGGCACTCGCCGCAGGAGCTCTCGCGCTGCTGCCGGCCATCCCGGCTGCGGCCGACGAACCCGTCGTCGAGCCGCCCGTCGTCGTCGAGGAGACGACACCCACCGAGCCCGTCACCCCGCCCGCCGAGGAGCCGCCGGCAGAGCAGCCGCCGGCCGAGCAGCCGCCCGCCGAGGAGCAGCCGCCCGCCGAGGAGCCACTCGAAGAGGCGCCCGTGGAGAGCGGTGACGCTCAGCGGTTCACCGTCGTCGACCCATGCAGCAACCGCGACATCGGCTTCTTCGAGCAGAACCGCAGCTTCGACTGGTGTCTGCCGAAGGCGCACATCGATGTCGATGTGAAGCACTACTGCCCGAACGAGATCAAGGTGAAGGTCACCGGTCTGTGGTGGCACTGGGTGGACTACACCCTGTTCATCGACGACACCGAGCACGTCCTCGACCCGAACGAGCACGGCGTCGCGTACGTGACCGTGCCGGACGTGATGTCCGGGGAGCACCACTTCTCCGTCTACGCCGGCGAGCACCTCAAGATCGGCTACGACAAGGAGCACATCCACGATGTCTGCCCGACCATCGACCACGGCGTCGAGTGGGCGTGCTCCACGGTCGGCGGCATGGCCGAGGTCGGCGTCTACGTCGGCGACCTCGTGCCCTGGCGCTACTACACGGTCACGGTGACCGGGCCGGATGGCGAGGTCTTCAGCGACGGGGTCATCGGCGACTCCTCGTGGTCGGAGTACCTCGACCTGGCTCCGGGCGACTACACCGTCACGGTGGGGTCGGCCGAGTGGGGGCCCTTCCCCGCGATCGGCCCGGTGGACTACACCTTCACCGTCGACTCGTGCCCGAACGACATCCTGATCAGCTTCGCTCCGATGTGCTCCGCGCATGACGACGGTTCGCTCGGTGCCATGCTGAGCGGCCTGGTGCCCGGGCGTGAGTACGAGGTGACTGTGACCGGCCCGAACGGATACAGCTACCACCACCTGTTCACGGCCGACGCGGACAGCTGGGCGATCCCGACCGGGGCGCTGAAGCCCGGCACCTACACGGTGACGGTCGTCGACACGATGAGCGGCTGGGGCGGCATCGAGATCCTCACCGAGGGCGGAGGCGGGCACGAGTCCGAGCCGCTGAGCTGGAGCGCCAGCGCGACGATCCACCCCTGCCCGCCGCCCGCACCGGCTCCGGCATCGCTGCCGACGCTGGCGCACACGGGTGAGGGTCTGAGCACCGGCCTGGTGCCGGCGCTGGCCCTGATCCCGCTGGGCGCCGGCCTGCTGTTCGCCGGCGCGATCCGCAGCCGCCGCAAGCTCGCCGAGGTCGATTCGGAGGAGTAGCGGAGAGAACGCAGGTGCGGGGCGACCATCCCCCGGGTACCCCGCACCTGTTCGGCTGAGCCGGACGCGGACCGATAGCCGCGTCCGGCTCAGTCACGTCATGACGACAGGTCGGGCATCGCGAGTCCCGCATCGCGCAGCACCTCGCGAGCGGCGAGCCAGCCGCCCATGCCGTGCACGCCCGGCCCGGGCGGCGTGGATGCCGAGGCGAGGAAGAGCCCGGGCTGCGGGGTGCGCCACGGCAGCCGCGCGAGCACCGGCCGGCGCAGCAGCCGGTCGACCGTGACCGCGCCGCCCAGGATGTCCCCGCCGATGTTGTTGGGATCGTGCCGCTCGATGTCGGTCGCGGTCATCGCCGCGGATCCGAGGATGCGGTCGCGGAAGCCCGGCGCGAAGCGCTCGAGCTCGGTGGTGATGAGCTCGGTCGCGTCGAAATCCATGCCGGTGGGGACATGGATGTAGGTCCACAGCACGTGCCCGCCGGCGGGGGCGCGGGTCGGGTCGGCGACCGTCGGCTGCACCACCAGCACGTACGGGCGGTCCGGTACCCGACCCGCCGCCACGGTGCGCTCGGCGGCGGCGATCTGCGCACGGGTGCCGCCGACGTGCACGGTCGGCGCCGCCTGCAGTCGCGGGTCGCTCCAGGGCACCGGGCCGTCGAGCGCGAAGTCGACCTTGGCGACGCCGCGCCCGGTCGGGAACCGCGTCAGCGCGCGCAGATACCCCTCCGGCAGGGTGTCGCGGCCGAAGCGGGCGAGGGTGCGCACCGACGTGTCGAGCACGACCGCCCCGCTGTTCCCGACATCCGCCGGCCCGTCCACCATGACACCCGTCTCGATCTCGCCGCCATGCGCGCGGATGTCGGCGGCCATGGCGTCAGCGATCGCCTGCGATCCGCCGATGGGCAGCGGCCATCCGCGAGCGTGGGCGTTGGCGACGAGGGCGAGCCCGACCGCCGAGGCGGCGAGGGAGGGCAGGTCGGCGTTGGCGTGGGCGGCGACCCCGGTGAGCATCGCGGGCGCGCGACGGCCGTGGAAGCGGGTGTTCCAGTCGATGGTGCCCTGCTCCAGCACCCGCAGGCCGAACGCCACCGCGGCGATCGGGTCGCGCGGGATGCGGAGCAGGTGGTGCAGGGTGAAGTCCGCGACGCCGTCGATGCGCTCCACGAGCGGCCGCAGCAGCCGGCGGTAGGCGTCGCCGTCGCGTCCGAGCTCCGCTGCGGTGCGGTCGAGGTCGCGCCACCCGATCGACGCCTGCTGGCCGACGAACGGATGCCCGAACGACGCCTCGGGGATCACGAACGGGATGCGCCGCTCCGCCTCCCACCCGCGGAAGAACGGCGACGCGAACGCCATCGGGTGCACCGCCGAGCCGACGTCGTGCACGAAGCCCGGCAGGGTGAGCTCTGCCGAGCGCAGCCCGCCGCCGATCGCGTCGGCCTGCTCGAGCACCCGGACGCTCAACCCCGCCCGGGCGAGGATGAGGGCGGCGGCGAGCCCGTTGGGTCCGCTGCCGACGATGGTCGCGTCGACGCTCACGGGCGCAGCCTCGCCGGTCGCACCAGGTCGCCGACCGGCTCGCGCATCCACCACATGCCGGTCCGCCGCCGCTCCTCGTGGGTCGCGAACCGGTAGCTCCACACGGTCGCGCGCACGTAGGTCGGGCGCTGCCCGTCGAACGGATCGACCCGCAGCAGCTTCAGGATGGCCGGGTCGGCCTGCAGCAGCTTCTGCAGCAGCGCGCCGAACCAGCGTTCGTGCGCGCCGAGCGCGAGGAACCACATCAGCCAGTCCAACCGCAGGTGGTACGGCGCGAACTGCCGCGGCACGCGCGTCGGGTCGCCCGGCTTGCCTTTGAACTCATACGGTTCCCATCTCGCGGTCAGCGGGTCGTCGTCGCGGGTGCCCTCGATGATGATCTCGTCGCGCTGCTTCGTGACGCTGCCGAAGGCGCCGTAGGCGTTGATCAGCCGGAATCGGTTGAAGCTCGCGTTCATCAGCTGGCGACGCGAGAACAGGTTGCGCAGCGGCCGCCAGCTGAGCACGAGCACCAGCACGGTCATCCCGATCACCACGACCGCCCACCACAGCGGCGGGTCGGCGTCGGCGCCGGCCGGCAGCACCGGGATCACCACCCGCAGCACGTCGTCGCTCACCGCCGAGAACGCCAGGATCATGGTCAGGATGTTCAGCCAGGCGAAGTTGCCGGTGAGCACGAGCCACCCCTGGGTGGCGACGACGATCAGCGCGGCGATGGACGCGACCGGCTGGGGCGCGAACAGCAGCCACGGCACGACGAGCTGGGCGACGTGGTTGCCCAGCACCTCGCCGCGGTGGAACCAGCGCGGCATCAGGTGCGCGAACCGGCTCAGCGGGTTCGGCATCGGCTGCGTCTCGTGGTGGTAGTCGAGGGCGGTGAGGTCGCGCCACTCCCGACCGCCGCGCATCTTGATCATGCCGGCGCCGAACTCGAGCCGGAACACCAGCCACCGGATCAGGATGATCGTCAGCAGCGGCGGTGCCTGATCGTTCGAACCGAGGAACGCGACGAGGAACCCGGCCTCGAGCAGCAGCGTCTCCCACCCGAACCCGTAGAAGGTCTGCCCGACCGTCACGATCGACAGGTACAGCGCCCACAGCAGCAGGAACGCGACCATCGGCGCCCACGGCCCGGCCAGCTGCGGCACGCCGATCACCAGCAGAGCTGCGATCAGGATGCCCGCGGCGCAGACACCGCGCAGCAGCCGGTCGGTGTACCCCCACCGGAACAGCGTCGGCTGACCTCGGACCCCGCCCATGGCGATGAACTGCGGAGTCGGCAGCAGGCCGCGCTCGCCCAGCAGCGCGGGGAACTGGTTCAGCGTCGACCAGAACGCGACGAGGAAGACGGCGGCGGTGCCGCGCTGCAGCACCTGCCGCGCCACCTCGTAGTCGCCCGCGCCGAACCAGTCCACTCCGTCACGCTACGGTCGCGACCCGGGCCGGCGAACCGGGTTGACCGGTCGCATTCGCGCGAGGAGGGTTGAGCCATGGTGGACATGACGGACGACGAGAAGCGGCACGATCAGCTCACGAGCGCACCCAAGGCCACGGAGGCCGACGCGGCGCCTCGCATCACCGTCGAGCAGCGCGGCAACGTGAAGCGGATCGACATCGCCGACACCGCCGCGGTGCGGCCCGGTCCCGTGGACGACGAGGAGGAGTAGGGCTACTCCTCCAGCAGCGCCTCGAAGGGAGCCAGCTGGACGACGCTGCCGACACGGGAGGCGAGTTCCGCGTCCAGGGTGACGAAGGCATCCGCCTGCAGCTTCGCCACGGCGACGTATTCGGCCGGGCCGACGTCGGGCCAATCGAGGTCGTGCGCGATCCGCCACGCCACCGCTCGCGACACCCGGTCCCCGAGCAGACGGATGCGGATGCCCGCGAGGTCCTCGAGCAGTGCCCGGCCATCGGCTTGCGCCAGATCGCCCGTGCGCACCTCGCGGTAGAGCATCGACAGGACTTCGGAGCGGAGCAGATTCGGCGCCACGAGCTGATGCTGCGAGGGCACCGCTGTCCGCTCGCGCAGCAGGCGAAGGGCGACGGTCGCATCGATGCCGTAGCGCGTCATGGTACAGACATCCTGCCGCCTGAGGCCGCTTCACGAAACTGGGCGCTTCCTGAGAATTCTTGAGCGCTGTGCGGAAACATGCTTACGGTGATCGAGAAGCGCACCGACTCGTGGGGGGTGGTTGGCGTGGATGACACTTTCGTCACCGCAATCCCTCACCGCGCGCGCCTGCTCATAGGTCTGCTCGCCGCGATCGTGGGCGGATTCGTGCTCGCGGTGATCGCGGCGGCGAGCCCCTCCTCGGCCGAGGAGCCCCCGCCGGTGTCGGTCGTCGACCACGTCGCAGGAGTGCTGGACAGCGTCACGGACCCGGTGGCGGCCGTGACATCGACCGTCGTCGACGAGGTCGTGGCCGTGGTCGAGCCCATCGAGCACTCGCTTCCGCCGGCCGGTGTCGCGGTCGTCGAGACCCTGACCGACGAGGTCGCCGGCATCTCCGTCGGCGCTGTCGCGGCCCCGGTCGTGACCGTCGCCGACAGCGTGATCGACACCGTCGTCGATGCGTCACAGACCCCGCTGCTCACCGGCCTGCTGGGCGCTTCGCCCGTGAAGACGGTCACGACGCCCGTCGTCGGTGCGATCGACGACGTGGTGGCGAGCCTGCGCAATCCCGCTGGCGTCGCCACGCCGGTCATCCTGCCGAGCATCCTCGAGGCGTCCGAGCCTCCGGACGGTGTCGCAGACCGCGCCGCGATCCTCACTCAGCAGGCGATGTCCGCGGCCCAGGAACTCACGCCGTCGGCGGACGCGGCCACCGTTGCGAGCCCGGCGCCGGGCGACGCGTTCTCCGAGCCTCGCGGTGCGGCGTCCATCGTCTCCACCGGTGGCAGCACCGCGGTGTCCGGGACGGGCGGTGGCGCGGCGCCCGTGGCGGTCGCGGTCGACCGCTTCGTGCCGCTTCCTTCGACGGGGCGCGGTGCGGCGGATGCCGATCACCGTCTGCCCAACTCGCCCGTTCCCGACTCCGACTCCTCTCCCGACTGAGCCGGTTCGCGTCCGCCATGCGCGGACACGAACCCGCCCCGCACCAGCGGGGTCCCATCTCAATCGGAAAAGGACAGGATCATCATGAACAAGCACGTCTCGAGAGGGCTCCTCGGCGTCCTCTTCACCGGGGGCCTCATGGCTCTCGGAGCGGGTGTGGCCAACGCGGCCGACACCTCCGGCGAGGACAGCCTCCTCGGCGGAACCCAGGCCGTCGTGGACGCGGTGCTGCCGGTGAACATCGGCGGCAACAGCATCAGCATCTTCGGCGACTCGTCCAGCAGCGACTCGAGCACCGGGTCGAGCGGGGCCTCCGACTCCACGAACGCATCGACGACCGGCATCGACTCGGTGCTGGGCGGCACCCAGGCGGTGATCGACGCGGTCGTCCCGGTGACGGTGAGCGGCAACGCGATCAGCGTGATCGGCGACTCGTCGTCCGAGGGCTCCATGGCGGGCGGCACCAGCGGTTCCGGTGGCGACACCCACGCGGCGACCTCGGGCGAGGACAGCCTCGCCGGCGGCACGCAGGCCGTGATCGACGCGGTCGTCCCGGTGACGGTGAGCGGCA
>DATMVL010000319.1:0-8240 GCA_035563175.1 Rhodoglobus sp.
GAGATCGCGGTGCGCTCGCCGATGGGCGACGACCCCGAACCGGTGGCCGAGGGGCTCGCGGTCTACCGTGAGCTGCTCGCGACACCGGCGCCGCGCACCCTGCTGCACGGCGACTTCAACCCCGGCAACGTGCTCGAGGCCGGCGGACGATGGCGCATCATCGATCCGAAGCCGATGCTCGGCGATCCCGCGTTCGACCTGCCGCCGATGCTCGACCAGGTGGGAGACCCGTGGCGCCGGCCCGACCCCGAGCGGGTGCTCGCCGACCGGGTCGCCGCCCTTCCTGACGACCCGATGCGGGTGGCGCGATGGGCGTTCGCCCGGGCCGCTCTCGACGTGAGCTGGTACCTGGAGGACGACGACCGTGAGGGCGCGGCGATCTCGCTGCGCCGCGCACGGGGCTGGCGCTCGATCAGCGCGGCGCTCTGAGCGCCCACAGCGCCACCGCCGCCGCGGAGGCGACGTTGAGCGAGTCGACGCCGTGCTGCATCGGGATGGTGACGACGGCGTCGGCGGCGGCGAGAGCGCGCCGGCTGAGCCCGTCGCCCTCGGTGCCCATGACGATCGCGACGCGCTCCGGCGGATCGGCGGCGTAGGCGTCGAGGTCGACCGCGTCGTCGGCGAGGGCGAGGGCGGCGATGGCGAAGCCGGCCTGGTGCAGCTGGTCGGCGCCGGCGGGCCAGTCGGCGAGCCGGGTCCACGGCACCTGCAGCACCGTGCCCATGCTGACGCGCACGCTGCGGCGGTACAGCGGGTCGGCGCAGCGCGGCGTCACCAGCACCGCGTCCGCGCCGAGCGCGGCGACCGAGCGGAAGATCGCGCCGACGTTGGTGTGATCGACGATGTCCTCCACCACGACGACGCGCCGGGCGTCGCGCAGGACGTCCGCGACCGGCTGCAGCGCGGGGCGGTGCATCGAGGCCAGGGCGCCGCGATGCAGGTGGAACCCGGTGATCGCCTCGAGTGTGCCGGAATCGGCGACGAACACGGTCGTCCCGGCCGGCAGCAGCGGTTCGAGCTCCGGCAGCCACTGCGGCAGCGACAGCACCGATCGTGGCCGGTGCCCGGCGGCCAGTGCCCGCTCGATCACCTTCGTCGATTCGGCCAGGTACAGGCCGCCGGCCGGCTCGAGCTTGCGCCGCAGGTTCACGTCGGTGAGCCGGGTGTAGTCCTCCAGCCTCGGGTCGTCGAGCGTCTCGACACGCTGGATGTCCACGGAGCGGAAACATATCCGATATGTCCGTTGTTTACCCTTGCATCATGACCACGGCGGCGACGGTGACCTCCTCGGCGCTCGACCGCGCCGTCGACGCGCTGCGCGGACGCACCGTCGCTGTGCTGACCGGCGCCGGGGTGAGCACCGACTCCGGCATCCCGGACTACCGGGGCGAGGGCGCACCGGTGCGCAACCCGATGACGTTCCAGCAGTTCCTCGCGGACGAGGGCAAGCGCAAGCGCTACTGGGCCGGAAGCCACCTCGGTTGGAAGTCGTTCCGCGCCGCCGCACCGAACACCGGGCACCGCGCGCTCGCCGAGATGGAGGCCGCCGGCCTGATCGACGGTGTCATAACCCAGAACGTCGACGGTCTGCACCTTCGAGCCGGCTCGCAGCACGTGGTGGACCTGCACGGGGCGATGGACCGGGTGCGCTGCCTGCGATGCGGGCAGCAGTACGCGCGCGTCGACATCGCGAACCGCCTGGCCGCCGACAACCCGTGGCTCGAGGCGCCGGATCAGATCGTGCTCAACCCGGACGGCGATGTCGAGATCCAGGATGTCGACGCGTTCGTCGTGCCCGAGTGCACCGTCTGCGGCGGCATGCTGAAGCCCGACGTGGTGTTCTTCGGCGAGTTCGTGCCGAAGACCAAGTTCGACGAGGCCAGCGCGCTGATGCAGCGGGCCGACGCGATGCTCATCGCGGGCTCCTCGCTCGTGGTCAACTCGGGCATCCGGCTGCTCGAGCAGGCGATGCGCCGCAAGCTGCCGGTCGTCATCGTCAACCGCGGCATGACCAAGGGCGACCCGAAGGCGACGGTCAAGATCGAGGCGGGTACGTCCGAGACGCTGACGGCCCTGCTCGAGCGCCTGGCCTGACGGAGGATCCCCCACGTGCTGCTGTACCTCGTCCGCCACGGCGAGACTGACTGGAACCGCGACCACCGCATCCAGGGTCTCAGCGACATCCCCCTCAACGACACCGGCCGGCAGCAGGCGGCGGCGACCGGTCGCCTGCTGGCCCGCCGGCGATGGGATGCGGTGGTCACCAGTCCCTTGTCGCGCGCGTTCGAGACCGGGTCGATCATCGCCCGCGAGCTGGGTCTGCCGTCGCCGTCGACCGACGCCGCCCTGGTCGAGCGGAACTACGGCGAGGCCGAGGGCCTCGACTGGGAGGAGGTGCGCCGCCGCTTCCCCGACGAGGCGCGCGTGCCCGGTCGTGAGACCCGGCGGCAGGTGGCCGACCGCGTTCTGCCCGCCCTGCTCGCCATCGCCCGGGCGCACGACGACGAGGCGGTGGTCGTCGTCACGCACGGCGGCGTCATCCGCACGCTGCTCAACGAGCTCGAGCCCGGCAACGGCTACGAGGCGATCACGAACGGGTCGGTGCACAGCTTCCGGTACGCGGACGGCGCGCTGTCGCTGATCGCGTTCGACGATCCCATCGAGGAGCTGTCGGAGCAGGGCGAGCCGCTCGTGGCGCAGAACCCCGCCGAGGCCTAGCGACGCTGCGCGCGATAGGAGTCCACGGTCTCCTGCAGCAGCTCGAGCAGCTGCCGCCCGGCCCGCTCCCACGTGAACGCGCCCGCGTGCCCCTTCGCCAGCGCCGAGCGGCGCAGCCACTCTCGCGGATCCTCCAGCTCGCGTACCGCCGCGGCGAACGACGCCGGGTCGTCGGGATCGAAGAACCCGGCCTGCTCCCCGGCGATCTCGCGGAAGATCGGGATGTCGCTGACGACCGTCGGCGTGCCGACGCCGAGCGCCTCCACCACCGGGAGCCCGAACCCCTCCTCGCGGGATGCGGTGACGAGCGCCGTCGCCCGGGCGAGCGTGGCCACGTACTCCTCGTCGCTCGCGCCGTTATGGAACACCAGCGCACCCTCAGGAGCGAGCGCGGTGATCCGTCGACGGTTCTCGGGCGTGACCTTGCTCATCAGGTGCAGCGTCCAGCCCGGCAGCTCGTGCATCC
Organism: Rhodoglobus sp.; assembly: GCA_035563175.1. Classification (GTDB taxonomy): domain Bacteria; phylum Actinomycetota; class Actinomycetes; order Actinomycetales; family Microbacteriaceae; genus Rhodoglobus. The sequence goes on from DATMVL010000319.1 coordinate 3,185, forward strand.
CGCGGGCCAGCAGCTCGACGTTCTTGTAGGGCATGAACGAGCCCATGTAGACGAGCTCGCGCGTGGTCGGCGCCTCGGTGCGCGTCGGCACGCCATCGGGCACGTCGGCGCCGAGCCAGATCGTGCGGATCGGGTGGCGGCTCATCCGGTGCCGCAGCATCAGCTGCCTGGTGGTCTCGGAGCTCGCGGCGTGCGCATCCGAAAGGTTCAACACCCCGCGCTGGAAGCCGTGCCACAGGTGGTACACCCGCCACAGCCCGCGCACGAACAGCGGCAGATCGCGCGGCGGGGTGCGGTGCGTGTAGTAGATCAGGTCGTGGATCGTCGTGACCATGGCGTAGCGCCGGCCGAGCGGGCCCATCGTCTGCATCGGCGTGAACACGATGTCCGGCTGCAGCCGGTTGATCCGCCGCGCGATCCACGGCTCCCCCGGCGACGTCGGCGAGGGACCCATCACCCACGGCAGGTCCGGCAGCATCGGCAGCTGCCGCTCGTCGTTGATCAGCATCGTCACGTCGGGGTGCAGCTTCGCGAGCTCCTCGACGAGCCGCGCCCCGTACCGGCTGATGCCGTCGTGGCGGGGGAAGCGGGTGTACCGGCAGTCGAACAGCACCTTCACCGTGCCACCGCCCCCGCGCCCAGGAACTCCACGATCGCCTGCGCGGCCTCGCGCGGCTTCTCGTAGTGCACGAGGTGCCCGACGCCGGGGATGAGCACGAGCCGGGCATCCGGGAACAGCTCGACCAGGCGACGCTGGGCGACGACCGTCGTGATCGGGTCGCGTTCGGCACCCACCAGCAGCGTCGGCGCGGCGATGCGCGGGGCGAACATCGACACGTCGGACGAGATCGACGCCTCGAAGCCCTCGACCACCGAGTCGCGGTTCGCGTACCGCGAGAAGTACTGCCGGTGCTGGTCGTGCACCCAGGCGCGGGTGGGGCGGTCCTTCGCCTGCACCAGCACCTGGCTCATGAACCGCACGATCAGCGGGTTGCCGAGCAGGTCGGTGCCGAGCCGCTCCGGCAGCGCGCGACCGAGCCGGTAGTACAGCAGCGTGAGCCGGCTCAGGATGCCCTTCGGCCCCTGCAGCGCCGGTTGCGCGATCGGGTTCACCAGGATCACGCGCGGCGCCGGCAACCCGCCGGCGACGGCCGCCGCCACCACGATCGAGCCGAACGAGTGACCGAGGATCACCGCGGAGCCGCGCACCCCGAGCGCCGACACGAACGCGTCGAGCCAGGCGGCGTACCCGGCGATGTCGTGTGCGCGGTCCGGCAGGGCGTCCGACTCGCCGAAGCCCGGCAGATCGGGGCTGACGATCCGGATGCCCGACAGATGCGCGACGACGGGTTCGAGCCCGTGGTGCTCGCCCCGGTAGCCGTGCACCGCGACGATGGTCGTGGCGGCGTCCTCCGGGCCGTACTCCCAGTACGCGGTGCGGGCGCCCAGCACGTCGGCTGATCGCGACCGGACGGGGGTCGCGGCGAGCAGCGCCGCGTACGGGGATCGCACGCTCATCCAGGAGATTCTACGGCGGCGCAACCCGCTCCTGAACGCTTTCACGCCGCGCCTAGAGTAGAACGGTGACCTTCACCGCGCCCATCACACTGCCCGGTCTGGCCCTCGATCCCAACTGGCACCGACGTGCGGTGTTCTACGAAGTGATGGTGCGGTCGTTCTACGACAGCAACGGCGACGGTTCGGGTGACCTCTCCGGGCTCATCGCGAAGCTCGACTACCTGCAGTGGCTCGGCATCGACGCCCTGTGGATCCCGCCGTTCTACCAGTCGCCGCTGCGCGACGGCGGGTACGACGTCTCCGACTTCAACGCGGTGCTGCCCGAGTTCGGCACGCTCGACGAGTTCAAGGAGCTGGTCACCAAGGCCCACGAGCGCAACATGCGCATCGTCATCGACTACCCGCTGAACCACACCTCCGACCAGCACGACTGGTTCCAGCAGTCCCGCGAGGATCCTGAGGGGCCGTACGGCGACTTCTACGTCTGGAGCGACAGCGACGAGAAGTACCCGAACATCCGCATCATCTTCGTCGACACCGAGGACTCGAACTGGACGTTCGACCCGGTACGGCGGCAGTTCTTCTTCCATCGCTTCTTCTCGCACCAGCCCGACCTCAACTTCGAGAACCCGGCGGTGCGCGAGGCGGTGCTCGACGTCATCCGGCACTGGATGGACCTCGGGGTCGACGGCATCCGGCTCGACGCGATCCCCTACCTGTTCGAGTCCGACGAGGGCAATGGCGAGGGTGAGCCGAAGACGCACGCGTTCATCAAGGAGATCCGCGCGATGGTCGACCGGGACTACCCGGGCCGCGTGCTGATCGCCGAGGCGAACCAGTGGCCGCAGGAGGTCGTCGCGTTCTTCGGCACCGAGGAGGAGCCGGAGTGCCACATGTGCTTCGACTTCCCGGTCATGCCGCGCATCTTCTACTCGCTGCGGTCGCAGAACGCCGGCGAGCTGGTCCGGGTGCTCGCCGAGACCACCGAGACGCCTCCGGGCGCCGCCTGGGGCGTGTTCCTGCGCAACCACGACGAGCTGACGCTCGAGATGGTGAGCGAAGAGTACCGGCAGGCGATGTACGGCTGGTACGCGTACGACCCGCGGATGCGCAGCAACATCGGCATCCGGCGGCGCCTGGCGCCCCTGCTCGACAACTCGCGGCAGGAGCTCGAGCTCGCGCATGCGCTGCTGTTCTCGCTGAAGGGCAGCCCGTTCCTGTACTACGGCGACGAGATCGGCATGGGCGACAACATCTGGCTGCCCGACCGCGACTCGTCCCGCACGCCCATGCAGTGGACGCCGGACCGCAACGCCGGCTTCTCCACCGCAGACCCCGGCAAGCTGTACCTGCCGGTCGTGCAGTCGCTGGTCTACAACTACAACCTCATCAACGTGGAGTCGCAGCTCGCGCAGTCACGCTCGCTGCTGCACTGGATCCGCAACGTCATCCACGTGCGCAAGGCGCATCCCGCGTTCGGGCTCGGGGACCTCACAGTGCTCGAGACCGACCACGACTCGGTGCTCGCGTTCATGCGCTCGTACGAGGGCGAGCCCACGGCGTTCGGCGACTCGGCAGAGAACGTGCTCTGCGTGTTCAGCTTCTCGCACAACCCGGTGTCGGCGACGGTCAAGCTGCCCGAGCACGCCGGAGCGACGCTGTACGACCTGTTCGGCGGCGGCCGGTTCCCGGATGTCGGCGAGGACGGCTCGATCACACTGACGCTCGGCACCCAGTCGTTCTACTGGCTGCACGTGGGAGATTCTGCACGCTGACGCCGCGCCTCCCCCGCGCTGTCGCCGGGCGCTCGTAGCCTGAGCGCATGCAGAACTGGGGTCGGCTCGCCGTCTTCGATCTGGAGACCACCGGCGTCGACGTCGACACGGCCCGCATCGTCTCCGGCTGCGTCGCCGTGCTCGGTTCGACGGGCGACGTGCTGGCCCGGTGGGACTGGCTCGCAGACCCCGGCATCGAGATCCCCGAGGGCGCGTCCGCCGTGCACGGCATCACCACCGAGCGCGTGCGCCGCGACGGCCGCCCGGCCGCGGTGGTCGTCGCCGAGATCGCGTCGACCCTGCGGGTGCTGCTGGCGACCGGGATGCCCGTGGTGGTCTACAACGCCCCGTACGACCTGTCCCTGCTCGACCGCGAGAGCCGCCGTCACGGCATCGAGCCGATCGAGCAGCCCACGCCGGTCGTCGACCCGCTCGTCATCGACAAGGCGCTCGACCGGTACCGCAAGGGCAAGCGCACCCTGACCCTCACCGCCGAGCGCTACGGCGTCGCACTCGACGACGCCCACGATGCCGGCGCCGACGCGATCGCCGCCGGACGGGTCGCACAGGCCCTCGCCCGCGCCTATCCCGAGGAGCTCGACGTCTCCCCCGCCGACCTGCACGGCCGGCAGGAGCTGTGGTACGCCGAGCAGGCGCAGCGGTTCCAGGAGTACATCCGCGTGGCCAAGGGCGACGCCGGATACGTCGCCGACACCTCGTGGCCGGTGAAGCCGCCGATGGCGCCGAGCGTCTACCAGGACACCATGCCGATTCCGCCGCCGGAGCCCCGCCCCGGCCGGGCGGCGCAGCTGGTGCTCGAGGCGTTCCGCGCCGAGGCCCGTGCCGTCGAGGCGCCCGCCTCCCCCGGTCGCCGCCGCGCGACCAGCCTCGCCTCCGCTCCCCCTCCGCGCCGGCCAACCGTGCTGCGAGTCGCCGCCGGCATCATCACCGACCCCGCGGGCCGCACGCTCGTGGTGCGCAAGCGCGGCACGACCGCGTTCATGCAGGCCGGCGGCAAGATCGAGGCCGGCGAGAGCGCCCTGGATGCCCTGGCCCGCGAGTTGCGCGAGGAGCTGGGCATGGAGCTCGACCCGGATCGCACCGAGTACCTCGGCAGCTTCCGCGCGGTCGCCGCCAACGAGGCGGACACCGTCATCCGCGCCGAGGTCTTCGCCCTGAGCACCGGATACGGCCAGCACACCGCCCACGGCGAGATCGAGGAGCTGCTCTGGCTCGAGAGCGTCGACGCGGGTGTCGAGCTCGCGCCCCTCACCCGCGACACGATCCTGCCCCTCTGGGTCGAGCGCCGCTCCGCGCTGTTCTAGATCGCGGGCGCCCGCGCTCTGGGCCGCCGATCGCGGCCGCCCCGGCTCGTGCGACCTGGCGCTCCCGGGCTCTCGACTGAGCCAACCCGCACGAATCGACGCCGCGCACGAGACGCCCCTCGACCGACCGGCTCGTGCCGAATGGCGCTCCGCGGCCGCCGCGCGCGCCGCCTCGCACGAATCGGTGCTCAGGCCGCCGTGATGACGTGGCGGGGCCGCGGCGGGAACGACGAAGGGCGCCGGGAGAACCCCGACGCCCTTCGTGGAACGCTGCTGCTACTTCTTGGTGCCGAAGTTCGCGTAGCGCGAGTTGAACTTCTCGACGCGGCCGGCCGAGTCCATGATGCGCTGCTTGCCCGTGTAGAACGGGTGCGAGGCGGAGGAGATCTCGACGTCGATCACCGGGTAGGTGTTGCCGTCCTCCCACTCGATCGTCTT
>DATMVL010000320.1:0-2135 GCA_035563175.1 Rhodoglobus sp.
GAACGGCGCCCAGATCGTGATCGACGAGTTCATCTCGAGCGCGGAGCAGAAGTGGGGCCAGCGCAGCAGCGTCGTGCTCCTCCTGCCGCACGGCTACGAGGGTCAGGGACCCGACCACTCGTCGGCCCGCATCGAGCGCTACCTGCAGCTGTGCGCCGAGGACAACATGACCATCGCCCGGCCGTCCACGCCCGCGTCGTACTTCCACCTGCTGCGCCGCCAGGCCTACGCCCGGCCGCGCCGCCCGCTGGTCGTGTTCACCCCGAAGGCGATGCTGCGGCTGCGCGGCGCCACCAGCGAGGTGGCCGACTTCACCAGCGGCCGGTTCGAGCCGGTGATCGACGACACCCGGGTGGCCGACAAGGCGTCGGTGCGCCGGGTGCTGCTGACCTCGGGCAAGATCTACTACGACCTGATCGGCGAGCTCGACAAGCGCGGCATCCAGGACATCGCGGTGGTGCGCCTCGAGCAGTACTACCCGGTGCCGGTCGAGCAGCTGAACACGGCGCTCGCCCAGTACCCGGACGCCGATCTGGTGTGGACTCAGGACGAGCCCGAGAACCAGGGCGCTTGGCCGTTCATCTGCATCGAGACCTCGAAGCACCTGGACGGCCGCACCGTGTCGGTCGCCTCGCGTCCCGCATCCGCCTCGCCGGCGACCGGGTCGTCGAAGCGCTCCGCGCAGGAGCAGGCCGACCTCATCGACCGCGCGCTGACGCTGCCGTGACGGGTGCGCTGCGGGGGCCGTCAAGCCCTCGCAGCGCATCCCCGCCCCGGCGCAGGATGGGGCCATGGCCGAGACCCATGACCGACTGCCGTTCCCGGACTACGACCACGTGCCGCTCGGGCATCTGCCCTCGCGCATCTCGGCGCTCGACGCCGACGGCGTGCAGCGCCTGATCGACTACGAGCGCGAGCACGGCGACCGGCTGCCCGTGATGCAGGTGCTGCAGCACCGGCTCGACGCGCTGCAGGGCGGCGCCGAGCCGAGCGGCACCGTGCCGACCGAGCTGCCCGAGGTCGGCGGACCGGTGCCGCCCGCCTCGCCCGGACACGACACGGTGACGCCGGTCACCGGGGGCGCGAACGTCAATCCCCCGCGCCACGGCCAGCCGGTGACGCCCGGTCAGCCGAGGACGAAGCCCACCGCCTGATCAGCGCTGCCGCTGCAACGCCGCGAGCAGGTCGGGAGCGCGCCGGTCGAGGATCCGTCCGCCGAGGCGGACGCCGACGACCAGCAACGCGCCCCCCAGCGCGACGCCGACCACGATGGACAGCACGCCCCACAGCGGGTCGCCGCTGACGAAGCCGATGATGGCGAGCACGAGCTCCGGCAGCACCAGCACGGCCACGACCAACCAGCAGACGGTGTTGGACAGCAGCAGCTGGAACCCTCCCCCCGGCCGTGACTTGAAGGGGTTCTCACCCGGTGCCGGCACCGGGAACACGAACGCCCCCGACACCACGGACGAGACGGCGAAGCCGGTCAGCAGCACGCCGAGGGTGATGCCGAGCATCCCGGGCAGCATCGACCATGCGTCCGCGAACGCGATGCCGACGATGGTGAGCACGACCGCCGCCGGCACCGCGAACACCGCCAGGGCGACGACCCGGCCGACGCGATCGGCGGTGCCGGCCACGCCTGACTGCAGGTGCAGCGCGAACGCCGTGTGGTCGTACGAGACGTCGGTGTAGATCGACATGGCGAGCAGGATGGACATGATCGGCCCCATCCAGGCCAGCAGCGCCCAGTTGCCGTTGGTCGAACCCCAGAACACGAACAGCACCGGGATGAGCGGCACCACCAGCAGGGTCTGGGCGTACCGCGGGTCGCGCAGCCAGTAGGTCAGCGCGCGTGCGGCGACGGCACCCCACGGCGTGCCGGGGAAGACGCCGAACAGGCCCGCTCCACGCCGCACCGAGCGTGCGGTCGATGCCTGCGCCGGGCGCTCGAGCGCACGGGCGAGCCCCCACCGCCACAGGGCCACCAGCACGACCAGCGTCGCGACCGCGATCCCGAGCTCGGCGAGCGCCCGCAGGGGCTCGCCGGCGGCGATGTCCGCCGGCACCGCCCAGACCGCGCCGAGCGGCGACCAGGCGACGGCGTCCGCGATCGCCGGCAGCGCGGTCGCCAC
>DATMVL010000321.1:0-2759 GCA_035563175.1 Rhodoglobus sp.
ACCGCCGGGGCGGTCAAGGGCTGATCGTCCCACCCCTCTCAGCCCGGCTTTCAAAGGAGAACCATGACCCTCGAGTTCACCCGTCGCGACATGCTCCGCTTCTCGGCGATCGGCGTGGGAACGGCGACGCTGTTCGGCCTCGCCGCCTGCGCCCCCGCGAGCAATGGGGGCGGCGCCCCCAGCGGCGGCGGCAGTACGCCCACCGATTTCTCGTTCGGCTCGTGGAGCCTCTCCGAGGATGCCGCCAAGGGGGCGGTGCAGTCGGGCATGGACGCCTTCGCCAAGCGGGACGACATCGACATCAACCCCGTGACCTACCCCTACAACGACTACCTGAATCAGCTCACCCTGCAGGTGCGCGGCGGGCAGTTCGCGGGGGCGGCTCAGCTCGACGTCGCCTGGCTGTCGGCTATGGCCGCGCTCGGCAAGCTGACCGACCTCTCCTCCTACTCGGAGGGGCGCGGCTACACCAGGACCGGCCTCACCGCAGGGCAGGTCGACGGCACCCAGTACGGCCTGCCGTGGACCATCGGCGCGATCGGCCTGATCGGCAACGCCGAGCTGTTCGACCGTGCCGGCGCCTCGATGACACCGACCACCATCGAGGAGTTCGAGGAGGGGCTGCGGGCGCTCAAGGGGATCGGGGTGATTCCCTACGCCGCGTCCACCAAGGCCGCGCAGCTCAAGGACATCGTCGTCTGGATGCAGACCTTCGGGTCGCCGATCATCGACGACGGCGAGGCCGCCGTGGGAGACGAGGCCTCGATCAAGGCGGTCGAGTGGTACAAGAAGCTCTACGACGAGGGCCTCATCGCCCCCGACGTGGACCGTGCCGGCGCTCGCACCTTGTTCGCACAGGGCTCCACGGCGCTCTACGACGACGCGCTCGTCGGCAAGTCCTCCGTCGTCAGCCAGTCGCCGGACAGCGGTCTCGGCGACAAGATGACGCCCATCGCGCGCCCCGTCCTCAAGTCCGGCGACACCCCGCAGGAGGTGCTGTGGGGCCACCTCATCGTCGTCGTCGACGGCGAGGGCTCGGGCACCGCGTCGGAGTTCGCGCAGTGGATGACGAGCGACACCGAGCAGACCACCGCCTACTTCGAGGCGCTCGGCCTGCCGCCCACCACGGAGGAGGCCCTCGCGTCGGACGCGGTGGCGGCGAACACCTTCGTGCAGCAGTTCACCGACATCATCACCGTCGACGCCAAGCCCAGCCCGCTGTGGCCCTACCCGTCCTACGGCCAGATGGAGACGGCGATCGCCGAGCAGGTGCAGGCGGTGCTGATCGGGCAGTCGTCGCCCTCGGCGGCGATGAAGGCCGCGGGCGAGGCCATCAGCGGCCTGCTCTGATCCGCGACCCCACCACCCGCACACCGAACCCAGGAAGACATGCGCAGCCAGACCGTCGAGTCCGACATCACCATCATCGGAGGGGGCCTCGCCGGGGTCTGCGCCGCCATCAGCGCGGCGCGCCTCGGCAGGCGGGTGGCCCTCGTCGGCAACCGGCCGGTGCTCGGCGGCAACTCGTCTTCGGAGGTCCGGGTGTGGGTGGTGGGCGCCACCGCGCACGGCGTGCAGCGGTTCGCGCGCGAGAGCGGCGTGATCGGCGAGCTGTACGTCGAGAACCAGTATCGCAACCCCGAGGGCAACCCGATCATCTGGGACGAGGTCGTCATGGATGCGGTGCGCGCCGAGCCGAACATCCGCCTGTTCCTGAACACCGACGTCCGGGAGGTCGACGCCGACGACGTCGACGGCGAGCGGCTGGTGCTGAGCGCCCGCGGCTGGACCATGGGTTCCGAGCTGTGGACGGAGTTCCGGAGCCCCTACTTCATCGACGCCACCGGCGACGGGCTGATCGGCCATCTCGCCGGCGCAGACTACCGGCTGGGCCGCGAGGCCCGTGACGAGTTCGACGAGGAGTGGGCGCCGGAGGTCGCCGACGAGGAATTCCTCGGGTCGACGATCCTCTTCTACACGAAGGACCTCGGTCGACCGGTGAAGTACGTCGCACCCGACTCGGCGAAGGACATCACGACCACGCCCATCCCGACCTCGCGCATCCTGCGCAGCGGCGACTCCGGCGCCCGCTATTGGTGGATCGAGTGGGGCGGCGAGCTCGATATCGTGCACGACAACGAGCGCATCCGCGACGAACTGCGCTCGGTCGTGTTCGGCATCTGGGATTACATCAAGAACTCGGGCGGATTCGACGCCGAGACCCTCGACCTGGAGTGGGTCGGCGCGATGCCCGGCAAGCGCGAGTACCGCCGGTTCCTCGGCGACCACGTGCTCACGCAGAACGACATCCTGCAGCAGACCGACTTCGACGACGCCGCCGCGTTCGGCGGCTGGTCGATCGACCTGCACCCGGTCGAGGGCATGTACGCCACCAAGCCGGGCGCGCTGCAGCGCTACGCGGACGGCATCTACGGCATCCCGTTCCGCAGCTACTTCTCGCGCAACGTCGCGAACCTCCTGGTCGCCGGTCGCGACATCTCCGCCACCCACGTGGCGTTCGGCTCATCGCGCGTGATGGCCACCTGCGCCGCCGGCGGCGAGGCCGCGGGCACCGGCGCAGCGCTCGCCCTCGACCTGGGCGTGCGGCCCCGTCGCCTCGCCGTCGAGCACGCCGACCGACTGCGGCAGGTGCTGCTGCGTCAGGACGCGTCGGTGTTCGGCGTGCGCAACACCGACCCCGACGACCTGGCGCGCGCCGCCCGCGTGAGCGCGACGAGCGCCGCCGTTACGATCGACCC
>DATMVL010000322.1:0-7912 GCA_035563175.1 Rhodoglobus sp.
CGCGAACGCGATCGCGACGGCCGCGCCGATGCCCGAGTCGGCGCCCGTCACCAGCGCCTTGCGACCCTCGAGGCGCCCGGTGCCGCGGTAGGTCGACTCACCGTGGTCGGCGTCCGGCGTGAGGTCGGACTCGAGTCCGGGCTCCTGCTCCTCATCGGCTGGGGGCTTGATGCCCGGGTAGCGGTCCACGGGGTTGTCGAACGTGTACTGATCGGTAGCCATGCTTCGACGCTATGCAACCGTCGCGCTGGCTGCAGCGGGTTGCGCGTCGCGACCGTCTGTAGCATGGGGCGCACCAGGGACCTTTAGCTCAGTTGGTAGAGCGCCACGTTTACACCGTGGATGTCGTCGGTTCGAGCCCGGCAGGGTCCACTGTGCTGGTCGTGCTTACGCGCACGATATGCCCGGCCTCGTAGCATCTGACCATGCGCGTGCTGGTGGTCGAGGACGAACCGCTCATGGCGGAGGCGATCCGCGACGGCCTCCGGCTGGAGGCGATCGCGTCGGACATCGCCGGTGACGGCGACACGGCGCTCGAGCTGCTGAGCATCAACGCGTACGACATCGCGGTGCTCGACCGGGACATCCCGGGCCCCTCCGGCGACGAGGTCGCGGCGCGCATCGTCGCCTCGGGCAGCGGGATGCCCATCCTCATGCTCACCGCGGCCGACCGGCTCGACGACAAGTCGTCCGGGTTCGCGCTCGGCGCCGATGACTACCTGACCAAGCCGTTCGAGTTGAAGGAGCTGGTGCTGCGGCTGCGGGCGCTCGACCGTCGGCGGGCGAGGGCGCGGCCGCCGGTGCTCGAGCTCGCCGGGTTGCGGGTCGATCCGTTCCGCCGCGAGGTGTACCGCGACGGGCGGTACGTCGCGCTCACGCGCAAGCAGTTCGCGGTGCTGGAGGTGCTCGTCGCCGCGGAGGGCGGCGTGGTCAGCGCGGAGGATCTGCTCGAGCAGGCGTGGGACGAGAACGCCGACCCGTTCACGAACGCCGTGCGCATCACCGTCTCGGCCCTGCGGAAACGGCTGGGGCAACCGTGGCTGATCGCCACCGTGCCCGGCGTCGGCTACCGGATCGACGCGGAACCGGCCGCGCGTGCGTAGGCCTCCCGGGCTCAGCGCTCGGCTGAAGCTGACGCTGAGCTACGCGGCGTTCCTCATGGTCGCCGGCACGCTGCTGCTCGCGGTGGTGTGGGTGTACCTGCTGCGGTATGTGCCGACCGACACCACGAATCCCGGCCCCGCCATCCCGAACCGCGGCGACCTGCTGCGCGCCTTCCTGCCGCCGGCGCTGTGGGCGCTGGTGTTCCTGCTGATCTTCGGGCTGGTGGGCGGATGGCTGCTGGCCGGGTGGATGCTCGCCCCTCTCAAGCGGATCACCGCCGCCACACGCGCGGCCGCCGCCGGGTCTCTGTCGCACAGGATCGAACTGGAAGGAGCCGGCGACGAGTTCCGGGAGCTCGCGGACAGCTTCGACGCGATGCTCGCCCGCATCGAAGCGCAGGTGGGGGAGCAGCAGCGGTTCGCCGCCAACGCGTCGCATGAGCTGCGCACCCCGCTCGCGATCACGCAGACCATGCTCGATGTCGCGCGCAGCGATCCCGGGCAGGATCACGCCGCCCTGCTCGAGCGCCTGCGATCGGTGAACGCCCGCGCGATCGAGTTGACCGAGGCGCTGCTCGTCCTCAGCCGGGTCGACCAGCGCTCCTTCGCGCTCGAGGAGGTCGACCTGTCGCTGTTGGCGGAGGAGGCCGCCGAGACGCTGCTGCCCCTCGCCGAGGCCAGCGACGTCACCATCGAGACCTCCGGGGACGCGGCGCTCACCGTCGGCTCGTACGCGCTGCTGCTGCAGCTCACGACGAACCTGGTGCATAACGCGATCGTCCACAACGTCGATGGCCCGGGCATCGTGCAGGTCGTCACGGCCGCCGATCCCTACTCGGTGCGGCTCACGGTCGAGAACAGCGGCCGCCGCCTCAGCCCCCAGCTCGTCGACACGCTGACCGAGCCCTTCCAGCGCGGCAGCGAGCGAATCCGCGGCGACCACGCCGGCGTCGGGCTCGGCCTGGCCATCGTGAAGAGCATCACGCGCGCACACGACGGCGTGCTCACGCTCGTGGCGCGGCCGGAGGGCGGGCTGCGGGTGACGGTGCAGCTGCCCGTGGCACCGGGCGCGCCGCGCTAGGCGATCGGGAAGTCGAAGTACGTGTCTGGAAAGGGCTCGTCGCGCAGCGTGTAGTGCCACCATTCGCTCTCGTACGCGGCGAAGCCGGCCGATTCCATCACCTCGCGCAGCACCAGCCGGTTGTCGGTCTGATCGGCGGTGATGCCGGTCGCGCCGTGGTGGGAGACCGGATCCATCAGGTCGTGGCCGCCGCCCATGTCAACCAGCTCCCCGCCCTCCAGGTGGTGCAGCGTAAGATCCACCGTGCTGCCGCGGCTGTGGCCCGAGCGGGTCGCGACGTATCCGCGATCGAACATCTCGGTGCGGTCGATCCGGGGATAGTGCCGGTGCTTCGTCCTGCCGTCCTCCGGTTGCCGGGACCACCGGATGAAGTCGTCCACGCCCCGCTGCGGCCGGTAGCCGTCCCACAGCACCAGCCCGAACCCGCGGTCGGCGGCGGACCGTCGCGCGGTGTCGAGCGCGACGCACAGCGCGGCGGTGCCGACGATCCGGTTCGCGAGGTAGCCGTCCACGGGCCGCCCGACGAAGTTGTCCCAGGTGGCGTACTTGGCGTCCCACCGGATCCCCGGCACCGCCTCGTCGACGAACACGAACCGGTCGATCATCGCCGTGGGACCTCCAGCGCCGAGGTCACCAGGCGGTCCAGCACCTCCGACAGCGGCAGCCCGGCCGCCGCCATCATCCGCGGGTAGCGGCTGTACGCGGTCATGCCCGGCATGGTGTTGACCTCGTTGAGCACGACCTCGCCGTCGGGCATGAGGAACATGTCGACCCGGGCGATGCCGGAGCACCCCAACGCCCGGTAGATCGCCACCGCCGTCTCGCGGACGCGGTCGCGGTCCTCCGGTGGGATGTCGGCCGGCACGATCGGCGTCGAGTTCTCGGAGCCCTGCTCCGGCGCGTCCTCCTGATGGATGCGGAAGAACCCGCTCGAGAGGGCGATGCGGTCGATCTCGCCCACCGTGGGCTCCGCGGGGGAGCCGAGCACGGCGCATCCCACCTCGCTGCCGACCACCGCGCCCTCGACGAGCACCTTCGGGTCGTACCGACGAGCCGTCTCGATGGCGGCTGCGAGCTCACCCGGACCGGCGACCCTGGTCACGCCGAACGACGAGCCCGAGCGGGCCGGCTTCACGAACACCGGGTAGGTCAGCGCGTCGGCGTCGACGGTCCCGCCCGCGCCGACGATCCGGAACTCAGGGGTCCGGATGCCCGTGCCGCGGGCCACCACGTACGCGAGCGACTTGTCCATGCAGACCGCGGAGGTCTGGATGTCGCAGCCGACGTAGGGCAGCCCCGAGAGCTCGAGCAGGCCCTGAATCGCCCCGTCCTCGCCGTACCGGCCATGGAGCACCGGCAGCACGACGTCGAGCTCGACGGTCTCGAACCGGCCGTCGTCGAGCACGAGCAGACCCGGCGACGCGGCGTCGGGCGAGAGCACGACCGGGCGCGCCGGTCGCGACTCCCAGCCCTCGTCGGGCCCATCGCACAGCCACCAGCCGCCGTCGCGGGTGATGCCCACGAAGAACGGCTCGTAGCGCTCGCGGTCCAGGTGCCGGGCCACCTCCCGCGCCGACTTCACGGACACCGGATGCTCCTCCGAGCGCCCGCCGAACAGCACGGCGATGCGCACCCTAGCCACGGTGCTGCTCCTCGAATCGCAGGCAGTTGCGCAGCGATTCCGTCACCGTGTCGGCCAGCGCGCGATCGGTGTAGTAGGCGGTGTGCGGCGTGATGATCACATTCGGCAGGCGATGGAGGCGCTCCAGGCGCCCGCCGGGCGGTCGTCCCCGTCGGTCGCTGTAGAACACGCCGTCCTCGCCCTCGACCACGTCGAGGGCGGCCCCGCCGAGCCTTCCGGATTCGAGGGCGGCGAGCAGGGCATCCGTGTCGACGAGCGCTCCTCGTGCGGTGTTGATCAGCACGGCCCCGGGGCGCATGCGCGCGAGCCGTGCGGCGTCGAGCAGGTGGTGCGTGGCCGGGGTGAGGGGCGCGTGCAGCGTCACGATGTCGCTCGCCTCGAGCAGTTCGTCGAGCGGTCGGCCGGGGCGCCGGGGGTCGTGCGTGAGGATGCGGCTGCCGAAGCCGTGCAGCCGCTGGATCACGGCCGCGCCGATGCGGCCGGTGCCCACGACCCCCACGGCGAGCTCGCCGAGCTCGCGGCCGCGCGACGGCTCGAGGCGGTAGTCGTGCGACGCGACCCGGCGGAGCACGGATGCCGTGCCGCGCAGCGACATCAGCATGAGCATCAGGGTGTGGTCGGCGACGCTGCCGGGGGAGTACGACGAACCCTCCACTCGGATGCCGAGCCGGTCGGCCGCGCGCACGTCGATGTGGTCGACGCCGATGCTGCGCGTCGAGAGGTAGCGCACGCCGGCGCGATGCAGCGCCTCGAGTCGAGCCGCGGTGACCCGCGACTTGTGGCCGACGCTGACGCAGCGCCCGTCGGCCAGCGCGGCGTTCGCCTCGGAGATCGGTGCCGCAGTGATCGAGACCTGCACGCCGAGCGACGCCGCGTGCCGCTCGAACAGGGTGGCTTCATCCGGCTCGGCACCGAAGGCCGTGATCGCGACCGGCGCGGCGGACCGTGCGGCGACGGGCAGAGGCGGGATGAGCTCGCGGGTGACCATGCCGTCCAGTGAAGGCGTCGGCCCGTTGCCATCGCGTATGGGCTTCCCGATACGCCCGCGATACGCGCGCCGCTACTGCGAGCCGGCGTCGGTGCCGGTGCCGCCGGTGCCGTCGGCGTCCGGGTCGGGCTCCTCCGGCGGATCGGGCTCGGGCTCCGGTTCGACAGGGGGCTGCACCGTCGGAGTCGGGGTCGGCGCCGGGGGAGGCGCGGGTGCCGTCGGCTGCGGGGCCGGTCTGGGCTCGGTCGGGCGCGGTGGCGACTGTGCAGCCTCGCGCTCGTCCTCGGCCCGGTCCTCCGGCTGGTCCGGCGTCGAGGACGGCGTCGGCGTGGGCGTCGGCGTCGGGGTGACCGGCAGCGTCGGCAGGGTCGGCTCCGGTGTCGGTGTGCTGCGCTCGTCGGCGATCTCGCCGACCGTGCTCACCGGCGACGGCGGCGCGGCAGGACCGGGATGCAGGGAGACCGCTGCCGCACCGATGCTGGTGCCGACCACCAGCAGCAGACCGACCAGCGCGACCGCGTACGCCTGCGCGCGTTCCCGCGACGGGACGTCGGCGACGCCCGAGCTGCTGTCGGTCATGATGGGGAGCATCGTAACCCCTTCGAGGGGCACCGGCAGACAGGTCGGTCCAGCCCCGCCGGAGCGCTCGCGGACTCAGCGCGCGACGCCGCCGATGCCGGCGAGCAGGAACTCCAGCGCGCGCTCGTAGTTCGCCTGCCCGGCGTACCGGCTGAGCGGCTCGATCACGGCGGCGGTGTAGGGGAACCGCCCGGGCGGCAGCGCGCGCAGCGACGTGCGCAGCGCCGCATCGGAGGTGCGCGGAGCCGCGAACGCGGCCCAGCCGTAGTTCAGGGCGACGATGCCGCTGTAGGCGGCCACCGCATCCTCGCCCTCGACCCCGCCGCGGGCGAGGATGCCGAGCACCTCCTCGGCGATCCGCGCCGACTCCGGGCCGGGCGTCGGGCTCGTGAACAGCGGGATGACCGCCCACGGGTGCTGGATGAGGGTGCGGGCGTGGTCGAACGCGAACGCGCGCAGGTCGTCGAGCCAGTCGTCCGAGCCGAGCCGGGGCCGTACCCGCGACAGCACGCGGTCGAGCAGCGCCTCGACGATCGCATCCTTCGTCGGGTAGTAGCGGTAGAGGGCCATCGGGGCGGCGTCGATCTCGGCGGCGACGCCTCGGATGGTGAGGGCCTCGACCCCCCCGGCGGCGACCCGCTCGGCGGCGTCGAGGATCGCCTGCGCGTCGAGCGAGCCGCGCGGCCGACGGGTGCGGGTCATGCCGCACAGCGTACGACCGCGACCGCGTACGCCGTCCGCGACCCGCGGGTCAGGGCACGGTCACCATGCCGGAGACGCTGTCGAGATCGCCGCCGAAATCGACCACGACGAGCTCGAGGTGGATGACCGCCGAGAGGATGAGGTCGCCGGCCGCGTCGCCCTGCGGCGAGGAGTACGACAGCGGCACCTCCGCCTGCACGGCGCCCTCGTCGGGGTCGGCGAACAGCGACAGGTATGCGATCGAGATGTCGATGCCGTCGCTCAGCGTGATGACGAGCGCGTAGTGGTCGGCCCGGTAGCGTTCGATGCCGTCCGCGATGAAGTCGGCGAGCAGATCGGGGTCGCCGGTGTTCACGTCGCCGAGGTCGTCGAGCTCCTCGCCGCCGTCGCGGCCCAGCTCGAGCAGCTTCGCGCCCGACCAGTCCGGCATGCCGAGCACCTCCTGGTCGGTGTACCCCTCCGACCGGTCGACCAGGGCGACGAGGTTCACGTTCTCCTCGTCGCCGACGGTGCCGAGCTCGTCGAGGTCGTCCATCATGAAGTTCTCGAGATTCGTGTCGGCGATCGAGTAGGTCAGCACCGTCCAGGTGCCCGGCTGCTCGAGCGCCGCGCGGGAGCCGGCGGGTGCATCGCTCGCGCAACCGGCGAGAGCGAAAGCCGCGAGCGCGGCGGCGGAGACGAGCATCCGGGTCTGCATGGTCTGAACAGTAGGGTCGCCGCCGCTAGCCTCGATGCCGTGTCGGATGCCGTGCAATCGCCCCGCGATGCGGGCGCGTGGGCGCTGGTGCTGGCCTCGGTGCTCTGGGGGACCACGGGCACGGCCGCGAGCCTGATGCCGGACGACGTCAGCCCGCTCGCGATCGGTGCGTCGACGATGGCCGTCGGCGGCGCACTGCTGTTCTCGACCGCCGTGCGCCGGTCCCGGGCGGCGCTCCGCGACTCGGCGGCGCGCCGGTGGCTGCTGCTCGGTGCGGCCGGCGTGTTCGTGTACCCGCTCGCGTTCTACGCGTCGATGGATCTCGCCGGCGTGGCGATCGGCAACGTGGTCTCGCTCGGCACCGGGCCCGTATTCGCCGCACTGCTCGAGTGGCTGTTCGAGCGCCACCGGCTATCGACCCTGTGGGCGGCGTGCACCGCGGCGGCGCTCACCGGCGTGGTGCTGCTCGCGCTCGGCGGGCACGGCGCGGGCACCGGCGGCGGCGCGATCGTGCCGGGCGTGCTGCTCGGACTGCTCGCCGGGCTCTCCTACGCCCTCTACGCCTACGCCTCGAGCCGTGCGATCCGCTCGGGACAGCCCGCCCGCGGCGTCATGGGCGGCATGTTCGGTCTCGGCGCGGTCGCACTGCTGCCGGTGCTGCTCGCCTTCGGTGCGCCGCTGCTGCAGTCGTGGGGCACCGTCGGCGTCGCCGCGTACCTGGCGCTCGGGCCCATGTTCGTCGCCTACGTGCTGTTCGGCATCGGCCTGCGCACCCTGCGCAGCAGCACGGCGACCACGATCACCCTGCTCGAGCCCTTCGTGGCGACGCTGCTCGCGGTGCTCGTGGTTGGGGAGCGACTGGATGCCGTGGGCTGGGTCGGGCTGGCGCTCATCCTGGCCGCGGTGACCGCGCTCGCCACGGCTCGTCGCCCGCGATCGGCGGGGACCCGGTCCTAGACTGCGGGCATGGCAGACGACGAGGACGAGGTCGGCGGTTCCGCCCCCGACCCGACCTACGCGACGGCGGGACCCCGTCGGTCGACGTTCACCCCGCCGCCCGCGAGCCGGCCCGACGGCGAGGTCGACGACGATGCGCTCGCCGAGGCGCTGCAGCAGGAGT
>DATMVL010000323.1:0-4087 GCA_035563175.1 Rhodoglobus sp.
GGTCGGCGGGGCGCTGGCCGGCGATGATGGTGGCGATCTTGGCGTCCGGCAGGCCGCGCTGCTCGGCCGCGATGACATGCGCGTAGATCTCGTAGGCCGCGCGGAAATGCGCGCCGGTGACCAGGATGGCGATCTCCCGCACCGGCTTCGGCAGGCTGGTGGAGAAGGAGAGCGCCTTGGTCAGCTCCCAGATCGGCCCGCCGAATTGCGGCTCGTGCAGCCAGGGATTCCACGGGCCGAGCAGCGCGCCATCCTTGTCGATGGTAGCGAAACCCTTGAAATTCTTCTCGATGCCGGCACGCATATCGGCATAGAGCGGCTTTTGCTCCTCGGTCAGGCTGTCAGGCTTCATCAAGGGAAGGCGCATGGCCAAATCCTTTCGGTTGTGGCGCCTGAACGCGGCCGGGGAGCCGGCGCCGCTTGGCATCGCGTTGATCGGGGCGCGGACCGTCCCATGCCCGGGCGCCGCTTTCAATCACCGGCCCCCTTCGCTAGAACCACGACCAAACGCCCCCTCAGGACCGATGCCATGGCCTCCTACCAGTACGCCTATGTGATGAAAGACCTCACCAAGTCCTACCCGGGCGGGCGTGAGGTTTTCAAAGGCATCACCCTGTCCTTCCTGCCGGATGTGAAGATCGGCGTGCTCGGCCCGAACGGCGCGGGCAAGTCGACCACGATCCGCGTGCTCCTCGGCCTCGCGCGGCCGACGTCGGGCTCCGTCTCGGTGCTCGGCGGGGAGCCGTGGCGCGAATCGACCAGGCTGAACGCCGAGATCGTCTACGTGCCCGGCGATGTCGCGCTGTGGCCGAACCTGACCGGCGGCGAGATCATCGATCTGCTCACCGGCCTCCGCGGCGGAGCCGACCGGCGCGAGCGCGAGCGGCTGATCGCCGCGTTCGACCTCGACCCGCGCAAGAACGCCCGCACCTACTCCAAGGGCAACCGTCAGAAGGTCGCGCTCATCGCCGCGTTCGCGCGGCCTGCACGCCTGCTCATCCTCGACGAGCCGACGTCGGGGCTCGACCCGCTCATGGAGCGCGTGTTCCGCGACGAGGTAGCCCGGGTGGCGGGCGACGGCGCCACGGTGCTGCTGTCGAGCCACCTGCTGAGCGAAGTCGAGCAGCTCTGCGACCGGGTGACGATCATCCGCGGCGGCAGGGCGGTCGAGAGCGGATCGCTCGCCCAACTGCTGCAGCGGGCGGCGACCCGGTTCCGCGTCACCGGTGTTCCGGTTGCGACGATCGCCGGCATCCCGGGCGTCTCGGCGGTGAGCGAGCACGACGACCGGGTCGAATTCGACGTCGCGCCGGATGCGCTCCCCCAGGTGCTGACGACCCTCGGTGCCGCCGGCGCGAGCTCGCTGCTCGCGGCCCCGCCGACGTTGGAGACCCTGTTCCTGCGCCACTACGCGACGGAGCAGCAGCGATGAAGCGCACCCTGCTCCTCCTCCGTTTCGCGCTGCGCCGCGAGCGGTGGATCCTGCCGATCTGGACGCTCGGCATCGTCGGTCTGCTCGCCGCGTCGGGCGCCGCGGTCGCCCGCGAGTTCGGCGACGAGCAGGAGCGCGCCGCCCTCGCCGCGGTCGCGGTCGGCAACCCGGCCTTCCTGTTCCTGCGCGGACTGCCCGACGGAGCCGACGTCGGTGCGCTGGTGTTCTTCCAGACCTTCACCTTCCTCGCCGTGCTGGCCGCGCTGATGAACACCTTCCTGATGGTGCGGCACACCCGCGCCGACGAGGAGCGGGGTCGCACCGAGCTGCTGGCTGCGGCACCGGTGCGCCGCAGCGCCGGGCTGGCGATGACCCTCGCCGTCGCGGTCGCAGCGGATGCCGTGGTGGCGGTGGCGAGCGCGGCCGACGGCATCGCCCTGGGCTGGGCTCCGATCGCGGCGATCACCGTCGGCGCCGCGCTCGGTGCGGTCGGTGTCGCGTTCGCCGGGATCGCCGCACTCGTCGCGCAGGCGATGCCCAGTCCGCGCGGGGCCAATGGGGTGGCCGCTGCGCTCGTGGGCGTCGCATACGTGGTGCGGGGCATCGGCGACGCGCTCGGCACCGCGACCGACCTCACCCATGCGCGGCCGTCGTGGGTCTCGCTGCTGTCGCCGATCGGGTGGGGTCAGGCGAGCGCACCGTTCTCGGCGGCCGACCCGCGCCCGCTGCTGGGCCTGCTCGCGCTCGGCGCGGTCACCTCGATCGTGGCCCTGGTCATCCGCTCGCGGCGCGATCTGGGCTCGAGCTTGCTGCCGGAGCGCGGTGGCGCGGTCGGCTGGCCCCGCAGCGGTGTCCGAGCCCTCGCGGCACGGCTGCAGGTCGGCACCCTGCTCGGCTGGGCGATCGGTACGGCGGTGCTGGGAGTGCTCGCCGGCGCGCTGACGCCCCTCGTCGCCGAGGCGGTGGCGGCCAACGACGACCTCGCGGACCTGATCGCCCGGTTGTCGCCGGGGCTGCGCACCGACACCGCGACGGTGTTCGCGGTCGCGCTGCTCGGCATCGCCGGCACGCTCGCCACCGCCGGCGGCGTGCAGGCGATCCTGCGCCTGCGGGTGGAGGAGGCGGAGGGGCGGGCGGAGCTGCTGCTCGCGTCGCCGGTGTCGCGCATCGCGTGGCTCGGCCGGCAGCTCGCGGTCGCCGTCGGATCGATGGTGGTCATCGCGGTCACCGCGGGGCTCACGGCCGGTCTGGGATTCGTCGCGGCCGGCGACGGCTGGGATCGCGTTCCCGAGTCGCTCGCGGCCGTCGCCGTGCACCTGCCGGCCGGCACCGTGTTCGTCGCACTGACCCTCGCCGGGTTCGCCCTGCTGCCGCGGGCCACGGCCGCGATCGGATGGGGTCTGCTCGCGATCGGGCTGGTGCTCGGGCAGTTCGGGGAGCTGTTCGGCCTGCCGGGATGGCTGCAGGACGTCAGTCCGTTCCATCACGTGCCCGCGGTGCCGATCGAGACGGTGGAGCCGACGCAGCTGCTGCTGCCTCTGGCCGTCGCCGTGGGCGTGGCCGCCGCGGGCATCCTGGTGATGCGCCGGCGTGATGTCACCGGATGACGGCGAGCGATTCAGGATGCGGGCGTGAACGCCTGTCGGTTCGCAGCTATCCACTCCGCCACCGAGGTGGCCGGCGAGCCGGTGAGCTCCAGATAGGTATTCGTGACGATGTCGGCGTCTCCGCGGCGCCACGCCTCGAAGTGCACCATGACGGCGTTGTCGACCTCGTCTTCGGGCACGCCGACCTGCTCGACCATCAGCTGGCGGAAATCCGTCTCGGGCATGTCCTGATAGGTCACCGTGCGACCCAACGCCGTCGTGAAGGCCTCCGCGATCTCCGCCATCGTCAGGGCGGCGGGCCCGGTGAGCACGTACTCGACGCCGTCCTCGTCCCGGTCGGTGAGCACGACGGCGGCGGCGCGCGCCACGTCGTCGGCGGCGACGAGGCCGATGCGGCCGTCGGCGGCGCACCCGAACAGGCTGCCCATGGCCGAGACGGCACCGGCCTGGGAGAGCAGCGAGGTCTCCATCACCGAGTTCGGCGAGACGAGCGCCCACCGCAGCCCGGAATCACGGATCGCCGCGATGCTCGCCGCGTGCTGGCGGGCGAGCGGCTCGTCGGCGAGGTGGCGCACGGCGCCGTGGAGCTTGACGATCCGCGACACGCCGGCCGCTTGAGCGGCTGCGAGCGCCGCGGCCTCGCGGCTCTGGATGTGGGGGTCCATCGCGGTGACGAGGAACACGGTCTCGACCCCGGCGAAGGCGGGCGCCAGCGTGGTCGGATCGTCGAGGTCGGCGACGACGACGTCGGCGCCGAGCGCACGGATGGCGTCCACCTCCGATCCGTGGTGCACGAGCGCGCGCACCTGCGCGCCTCGCGCCACCGTCTCGCGCAGCACCCGGCTGCCGAACATCCCCGTCGCACCGGTGATCAGGATCATGTGGATGCCTCCTCGAGATCGGAAGGCGCGGGCCGTCCACCGCCTTCGACCCGCACACTACGCGATCGGAGGCTCGTAGCCGAGGTTTCCTTCCGCGACCTACCGTCGGCCACCCCGACGCGGACCCTTGGGCACGCCATAGGCGCCGGGCCGAAGACGTTCCCGTC
>DATMVL010000324.1:0-2807 GCA_035563175.1 Rhodoglobus sp.
TGCGGTGCGGCGGCGGGCTGCGGTGCGGCGACCGGTGGGACCGGGGCGGCCGGGGTGCCGATGGTGGTCCCGTCCACCACCATGGCCCGCGGCCGGCGCAGCAGCGCCTCGATGCGGGCACGCAGCTCACGCGGCCGGAACGGCTTGTTCACGTAGTCGTCGGCACCGGCATCCAGCCCCTGCATCGCGTCGATCTCCTCGCCGAGCGCGGTCAGCATCACGATGTAGGTGGCGGAGAAGTCGCGGATGCGGCGGGCGGTCTCGAACCCGTCCATGCCGGGCATGTTCACGTCGAGGGTGGTCACGAGCGGGTCGTACCGCCGCACCGCGTCGATGCCGTCCAGACCGTTGCCGGCCGTGATCACCTGGAATCCGGCTTGCGTCAGCACCGTCTCGAGAAGGTGGCGGATATCCGCGTCGTCCTCGATCACCACCGCCACGCGGCGCTGCTCACCGGCTCCGGCGCGCGCGCCGATCGTATCCGTCATCATGGAACCCCCGTTCCGAATCCCGTCACCGCCCCCCGCGGACCAGCGACAGGGCGGCCACCGGCCACCAGTCGCCCGCGGGCGGACCCCCGTTGCAGGTGCCGTCGCTCTCGCCGGGATTCTTGACCCAGAGCGTACCGTCCAGCGGGCTGCCGTCATCCACCCCAGTTGGGGTGGCCCCGATCGCCCGGCCCGCGGGGTTGCACCATTCGCCGTTCGAACCGTTGCCGTTCCGCGAGGTGTCGATCACGAAGTGCGCGCCGCCGAGCAGGGCGCTGAGGCGTTCGCCGTACGCGCGCTCGGCATCCGTCGCGTTGTAGTTCGAGACGTTCGTCACGAACCCGCGCACCCGGTCGACGCCCGCGTCCCGCAGCAGCGCCGCCATGGTGTCCGCCGGCAGCCAATCCGAGTGGCCTCCGTCGAGGTAGATCGTGGTGCCCTCGGCATCGAGGGTGTCCACGGCCCCGCGGATGAAGGCCGCTGCCTGCCGCTCGGTTGCGCATTCGGGCGACAGGGCCAGCGCATCCGGCTCGAGGATGATCACGGTCTCGCGACCGCGGATGCCGCCGGCGACCTCGGCGACCCAGTCCGGGTAGGTCTGCGCGTCGAGCCCGCCCGCCGAGAACTGACCGCAGTCGCGGCTCGGGATGCCGTACACGACGAAGACGGGGACGGCGCCGGTCACCGCCGCGTCGTCCTGCACTCGCGCCACGTAGGAGCCGACCTCGCCGACGGGCAGCGCCTCGGGCAGCAGCCAGATCGCGGTCGGGGTGTCGGCGAGCAGCTGGAACGCCGCTCGCTGCTCATCGTCGTCGGCGCCGGCGACGGCCTCGGAAGCGGAGGAGTCCGGGTCGACGTACAACGTACGTCCGGCGATGGGGCCGTCTCCGCCGGCGCCGGGTGAGGTCAGGATCACCGTCGACGACGTCACCGCGACCACCACGGCGATCGCGGCGGCACCGAACCACCCGCTCGAGCGCCCCGAATCGGTACCCACCTGCGACCTGCCCCCCTGACGCCCGTCATGGGCGCCTGCGCAGGAATCTACCCCGCGGGACGGCGTAACGGCGGCGGCGCGCTCCGGTCAGGCGCGGTGGTCGGCCGCCTGCTCGTCCGAGCGGCGCAGGCCCCACCAGGCCACGGCGATGATCCCGGCGCCGAGCAGCGACTTCACGACACCGCCGACGATGAACGGGAACAGGCCCGACTGCAGGACGGTCCAGAGGTCGTTCGGGAGGCCGAGCGATCCCAGCGTGACGGCGAGCCACGGCAGGCCGAACGCGAACGTCGTGAGCGAGCCCAGCGCGAAGGCGAGGGCGCCCTTCAGCAGCTTGCGATCCCAAGCCCGCTGCGCCAGCCACCCGGTCAGCGCCGCGGCGAAGACGAAGCCGACGATGTAGCCGCCCGTCGGTCCGGCGACCACATGCCAGCCCGACTCGGAGTCGCTG
The DNA here is from genome assembly GCA_035563175.1 of Rhodoglobus sp. GTDB lineage: Bacteria > Actinomycetota > Actinomycetes > Actinomycetales > Microbacteriaceae > Rhodoglobus. The sequence goes on from DATMVL010000324.1 coordinate 1,937, forward strand.
AACACCGGCAGCCCGGCCACGCCGAGCACCAGGTACAGCACCATCGAGAGCGCGCCGCGCACGGCGCCCAGGCTCGCCCCCACGAGCATCACGGCGAGCGTCTGCCCGGTGATCGGCACCGGCCACATCGGTACCGCGAACTGGGCGGCCACCGCCGTCAGCGCGGCGCCGGCCGCGATGAGCACGAGATCCACCGCCAGGGTGCGGGTGAAGACGCGATCGGCGAGGGTGGGACGGCCCACGGCGAGGGTGATGGTGCTCATGACTGCAGCTCCTTGTGCTCCGCGCCCGGGGTGCGTCCGGGTTCCACCGTAGAATAGTGGGCCGGCGCGACGTCGCGCGCTTCCTTCCCCCTTCCTCCGATTGAGAGCGGTGATCCGCTGTGCTGTCCGTGCACGACCTCGAGCTGCGCGTCGGCGCGCGCCTGCTCATGTCGGAGGTGTCGTTCCAGGTCGCCCGCGGTGACAAGATCGGCCTCGTCGGGCGCAACGGCGCCGGCAAGACCACGCTGACCAAGGTGCTCGCCGGCGACCAGCCGCCCACCGACGGCCGCATCGACCGGCACGGCGAGATCGGCTACCTGCCGCAGGACCCGCGCTCGGGCGATCCCGAGATGCTCGCCCGCACCCGCATCCTCGACGCCCGCGGGCTCGGCACGCTCATGCTCGGCATGGCGAAGGCCACCGAGGAGATGGCCAGCGCCGACACCGCCGTGAGCGACGCCGCCATGGTCAAGTACGGGCGGCTCAACGACCGCTTCGAAGCGCTCGGCGGGTACGCGGCGGAGGCCGAGGCGGCATCCATCGCCTCGAACCTGTCGCTGCCCGACCGCATCCTCGACCAGCCGCTCAAGACGCTCTCCGGCGGGCAG
>DATMVL010000325.1:0-15159 GCA_035563175.1 Rhodoglobus sp.
CTTCGGTCCGACCTGCAGCACCCGACGGGGTCGGGCGACACGGCCGACGGCCGCGACCGTGCGGAACGATCCGAAGACCTGCGAGAGCGCGGTCAGGTAGTACGGACCCATATCCCACAACGGGCCGGCCCCGCGCGAGAGCAGCACCTCCAGGTTGCGATGGTCGTCCACCGGTCCCGGCACCTCGAACAGGGTCAGGCCGGAGAGCGGCGTCCCGATGTCACCCCGCTCGATCATCCGGCGGGCGGTCTGCAAGCCGGCTCCGAGAATGGTGTCCGGCGCCCCGCCGATCCGGAGGCCCGCCGAGTCCGCTGCCGCGAGCAGGGCCTGACCGGATGCCCGGTCGGTGGCGAACGGCTTCTCGGTCCAGACGTGCTTGCCGGCTTCCAGCGCGGCGGTCGAGACCTCGGCATGCGCCTGCGGGATCGTCAGGTTGACGATGAGGTCCACATCGGGATGCTCGAGCGCAGCCTGCGGCGGGCCCGACTGTGCGACGCCGTACGCCTCCGCCTGCTCGGCCGCCTTCTCCTCGAAGAGGTCGGCGACGATGACCACCTCGAGATCGGGGAATGCGGTCATGTTCGCCAGGTACTGGTTGCTGATCGTGCCGGCGCCGATGACGCCGATACCGAAGCGGCCGTCGGCGGTCATACGCCCACCCGCTCGGACAGCGTGGCGAACGCGGCGGCGATGCCGTCGAAGACGTCGCCGTCGTAGTCGTCGAACTCGATCACACCGACTTCGAGCGACGTCGCGGCGTCGAGCACGTCGAACACCGGCATCGACCCCCGCCCGGCGGGCACCTGGCTGGTGTTGACCCGGTCGATCGGTCCATCCTTCAGATGCAGGAAGCGCACGCGGTCGGCGTGCCGCTCGACGAAGGCCACCGGATCCTCGCCTCCGACGGCGACCCAGTAGGCATCGACCTCGAGCACCACTCCAGGGTCGAGCTCCGAGATCAGCAGATCGAACGCGGTCCGGCCGTCGAAGCGGCGCTCGAGCTCCCACCAATGATTGTGGTAACCGACACGCAGCCCGTGCGCGCGGGCGGCGTCGGCTGCGACGTTCAGCTCCTCGGCGATCCTGGCGACATCCTGCGCGGTGGTCCAGTGCTCCTCGGGGATGAACGTGTCGATCACCGCGCCCGCGCCGAGCTCCTCGGCGATCGCGAAGACGTGCTCGCGATCGACGTCCATGAGCGAGGACGTCATGGTCGGAGCGACCAGTCCGTTCGCGCGGATCGCCTCGAGCAGTTCCGGTCCTCGGCTCAGCACCTTGTACGAGGCTTCGACCTGCGAGAAGCCGATCTCGCGCACCTTCTCGATCGTGCCTGGGATGTCGTGCTCGAGTGCGTTCCGCACGCTGTATAGCTGGAGAGACAATGAGGGGAGTGGCATCTTTGCTGAACCTTTCGCCGTTGAAACCTCACAAGAATGTTACATTCCGAACATTCGGTGTGAAAGAGCAAACATTCAAGGAGGCGAGATGCGTGCCGAGCGGATCACCGGACGGGTGGCCTATCACGGCGAGGGGGCGTGGTGGCACGGCGGATGGGGCGGCCTGCGGTTCGTCGACATGCTGCATGGCGCAGTGCTGCAGCTGACTGAAGGTGGCGCCGTCAGTCGATTCCCGGTCGGAGACCCGATCGCCGCGATGATCCGGCCTGCGGTCGATGGCCGTGCACTCGTTGCTCTGCAGCGCGCTTTCGCGCTGTTCAGCGGCGGAGGCGGTCTTGGCGACGAGTCGTGGCGCACGCCGCCGGTCATCGCGATGGACGAGCGCTTCAACGAAGGCGCGGTCACGCCCGAGGGCGACCTGATCTGCGGGACCATCCGCGACGACCGCCGTGAGCGGTCGGCATCGGTGTGGCGACTGCGACAGGACCGCACGATCGAGCGGCTTTTCGATGGCGCGACGATCTCGAACGGCGTCGGATTCACCACGGACGGGGACCGCATGTTCTACGTCGACAGTCGCACCCGCCGCATCGACGTCTTCGACTGGGACGGCGACCCGCACGACCGGCGCTCGTACGTGACGATCCCCGACGGAGCCGGCAGCCCCGACGGACTCTGCATGGACGCCGAAGACGGCGTCTGGGTCGCGCTCTACGGCGGAGCCGCGGTGCACCGCTACGACCGCGACGGCGGACTCACCGAGATCGTGGAGGTGGACGCGCGCCAGGTGACCTCGTGCGCGCTCGGCGGGGCGGACGGGCGCACCCTCTTCATCACCACCTCACGCGAGAACCTCGACGATGGCGACGATCCGCAAGCCGGCTCGCTGTTCGCCGCCGAGGTCGGCATCGCGGCCGCCGCCCCCCGGATCGCTCGCATCGGACCCTGAGATCTGTCCTCCATAGTGCGGACAGAACGGCGGGTCTCTGTCCCCAGTGCGCGGGTGGACAACCCGGTTCCGTCCCCCATCCCGTTGCATCGGGGTGCGGCGCGGGCCTAGCGTCGAGACAGGCGCCGGGGGGTGCCGGGCACCAGGGGAGGTGCCGGAACGTGGTACGGGGGTACACACCATGAAGCGTCTCGCGATCCTCGCGACGGTCTTCTCGACCGTGCTCGTGGTGGTGCTGCCGTTCGTGGGCGGCGGAGGGCCGGGCCTCACGAGCCCGGCGGTGGCGGTCTCGGGGGCCGCCGCTCCGCCGCTCTCCTCCATCGCGACCGCACCCGTCGCCGAGACCGAGACGGTCGGCTACACGCAGCGCATCGACGAGGCGGCGCTGGCCGCGCAGGCCGCGGCGACCGCCGAAGCACTGTCGAAGGACTGGGAGCACCTCGCCCAGAAGGTCGTGCCGAAGCCCGTCGTCATCACCAACAGCTCCACCCCGGCCGAACGTCGAGCGGCCCGTGAGGCGACCGGCCAGGGCGGCTGCCCGGGGATGCCCGGCGGCGGCGCCGGCGGATCGGGCGGGTCCTCCGCCATGGGCGTGCAGGGCACCACCTCGGACGACATCGCCAGCTTCGCGTACCAGTTCAACGCCATCCGCGTCGCCAACTGCCTCGACCCGATCCCGTACAACCGGTTCTACGTCGACATGTGCATGCAGGCGCGGCTGTTCTGGATGGCCGAGTCGCCGAGCCCCGACCCGATGGACGCCTGGGGTCACGCCGGATCGGTGCGCGCCGACGGCGTGCCGGACCCGGGCTGCGATGGCAACCTGGCCGGCGGATCGGGCAACTCCGGGGCCACCGTCGCCGAGAAGTGGTGGGCCTCCGGCTCGCACCGCGCCTCGCTGTACCGCCCGACCTCGGGCGTCGGCGGTGCCTGCATCGCCTTCGCGATGACCCACGGCGGCATCGACGAGCCCTACTCGTTCACCCGCGCTGCGGCCAAGTGGGTGGGCTGCTGACCGCTCGGTGAGCGCCGGTAGCATGGCCCGATGACCAGGGCCCTGTTCATCATCGACGTCCAGAACGACTTCACCGAGGGCGGCGCGCTCGGCGTGGACGGCGGCGCCGCGGTGGCCGCCGGCGTCTCGAGGCTGCTGCGCGAGCATCCCGACCGCTACGACGTCGTCTTCGCCTCGCGCGACTGGCACGACGCCGACAACGACAACGGCGGGCACTTCCACCCGCAGCCCGACTTCGTCGACACCTGGCCGGAGCACTGCGTCTCGGGCACGGCCGGCGCGGAGTACCACCCGGATCTCGAGACGGCGGGCGTGCACCACCACGTGCGCAAGGGGCAGGGGCAGCCCGCGTACTCGATCTTCGAGGGCACGACCGACGACGGCGCGAGCGTGCGTGAGAAGCTCGACGCGCTCGACATCACGGACATCGACCTGGTCGGCATCGCCACCGACTACTGCGTGCGGGCCTCCGCACTCGACGCGCTCGAGCACGGTCGCCGCGTGCGGGTGCTGCGCGACCTGGTCGCCGGGGTGGCGCCGGAATCCAGCGCCGCGGCGTTGAGCGAGATCGAGGCGGCCGGCGGCGAGGTCGTGGCGTCGGCGTGAGCAGGGGCACCGTCGCCGCGATCGTCGCCGGCGCCGCCGTGCTCGCCACCGCGCTCGCCGTGGCGGGGGTGGCGGTGTTCACGGCGTTCGCCGCGCCGGCGGCCGATGAGCAGCGCGCGGCGTGCGCGTCCCGATTCGGAACCGAGTGCACCGCGATCCCGCTCGAGCAGCTCGAGGCGGCGTTCGACGTCGACCTGCCCGAGGGTACGGAGGTGCTCTCGAGCGAGTACACCGAGTTCCAGGATTGGCGGCTCGCCGCCACCTTCGAGCTCCCGGACGCCTCCTGGCCGCTGCCCGACGGATGGCACGACGGTGAGCCGGGCGTGTTCCGGTCGTCGGAGCGCGAGGATGCCCGGCTCACCCTGATCGCCTACACGACCTGATGCCGGTCATCGAGGTCGGCGCGGTCGATGATCCCGCGCTCGCGGACTACACGGTCGCCACCGATGTCGCGCTGCGCAAGGCGCGCGGCACCGAGCACGGCCTGTACATCGCGGAGTCGGCGCTCGTGCTGGAGCGGGCGCTGCGCGCCGGGCACCGGCCGCGCTCCGTGCTCTCGCTCGACGGCTCGGTGGACGCGGCGGTCGCGCTCGTCGGGGACGAGGTGCCGGTGCTCACCGGCCCCGACGAGGTGCTCTCCGCGATCACGGGCTATCACCTGCACCGCGGCATGGTGGCCGCGATGCACCGGCCGACGCTGCCGGACCCGGCGGCGCTGCTCGAGGACGCCCGCCGCGTCGTCGTGCTCGAGAACGTCGTCGACCCGACGAACGTCGGCGCCATCTTCCGCTCGGTCGCCGCCATCGGCGCCGACGCGGTGCTCGTGACACCGCGCTGCGCCGATCCCTTCTACCGCCGCGCGATCCGGGTGAGCATGGGCACGGTGCTGCAGGTGCCGTGGACCCGGGTGCCCGACTTCCCGCAGGCGCGACAGGCGCTCGCCGGCTTCCACCTCGCCGCCCTCGCCCTCGAACCCGGCGCGGTGCCGCTGCGCGCGTTCGCGCCGACGGCACCGAAGCGGGTCGCCCTGGTGCTGGGCACCGAGGGCGAGGGTCTCACCCGCCCGGCGATCGACGCCGCCGACACCATCGTCACCATCCCCATGGCCCACGGCATCGACTCGCTCAACGTCGCCGCGACCGCCGCGGTGGCGATGTACGCGCTCGCGCTCTGAGGCTCAGACCAGCAGCTGGTGCTTCGCCAGGTCGCGGTAGAGCGGCGTCGACTGCACCAGCTCGGAGTGCGTGCCGACGCCGACGACGCGGCCGTGGTCGAGCACGACGATGCGGTCGGAGTCGACGACCGTCGAGAGCCGGTGCGCGATCACGATGAGCGTGCGGTGCTCGGCGACCGCGTCGATGGCCTCGCGCAGCAGCTGCTCGTTGAGCCCGTCGAGCGACGAAGTCGACTCGTCGAGCAGCAGGATCGGGGGAGCGGCCAGCAGCGCTCGCGCGATCGCGAGCCGCTGACGCTCGCCGCCGGAGAGCATCACGCCGTCCTCGCCGACCGCGGCGTCGAGGCCCGCCGGGTCGCGCTCGAGCACCTCGGTGAGGTTCACCGCGCGCAGCACGGCGACGCACTGCTCGTCGGTCGCGTGCGGGGTGCCCAGCAGCAGGTTCTGGCGGATCGTGCCGGCCAGCACCGGCGCATCCTGCTCGACGTAGCCGATCTGCGCGCGCAGCTCGACCCGGTCGAGGCCCCGGATGTCCACGCCGCCCATGCGGACCACGCCCGCGGTCGGGTCGTAGAACCGCTCGATCAGCGCCAGGATGGTGCTCTTACCGGCACCGGACGGACCGACCAGCGCCAGCCGCTTGCCGCGCTCGGCCGAGAACGAGACGCCGCGCAGCACGGTGCGGTCGTGAGCCTCGTCGGCGTCGTCGTGCACCGCCACCGCCTCCGACGGGTAGGTGAACACCACATCCTCGAACGTGATCGCGTCGTCGGACTCGACCGCGGCGACCGGCACGACGCCCGCGTCGAGCTCGTCCTCGCTGGGCAGGGCGATGATCTCCTGGATGCGGCCCAGCGCGCCCAGCGCCTGATTCACCGAGTTGATCGCACCGAATGCGGTGCCGAGCGGCCCGATCAGCATGAACAGGAACAGGATGAACGACACCAGGCTCGCGATGGTGATCGCCTCGCTCGCCACGCGGAAGCCGCCGACGCCGAGCACCACCAGCAGCGCGACCTGCAGCGCGATGCCCGAGACGGGCACCACCAGGGCCGAGATCCGCGCGACCTGCAGGCCGGCGGTCCAGGCGCCACGGGCATCCTGCTCGACCGTCTCGATCTCGCGCTCGGTCGCGTTCGCGGCGCGCACCGTGCGCACCGCGCTGAGCGACCGCTCGACCGCGGCGGCGAGATCGCCCACCTTCTCCTGCTGCTTGCGGCTTGCGACGCGGATGCGCGACGACAGCGTGACGACGGTCACGATGGCGATGGCGATGACGGCGACGGTGAGGCCGAGCAGCAGCGGGTCGATGATCAGCATGGCGATGAGGGCGCCGACGAAGACGAGCGAGCCGCCGATCGCGTCGACGAGCCCTTGGGTGATGACGGCGTAGAGCAGGGTCGTGTCGGAGCCGATGCGGGAGACCAGGTCGCCGGTGCGCCGGGTGTCGAACTCGCTGATCGGCAGGCGCAGCATCCGCCGCACCAGCTGCCGTCGAGCGGAGAGCACGACGCTCGTGCCGGTGCGCTGCAGCAGGTAGTGCTGGAAGCCGCTCAACAGCGCGGACGCCACGACGAGGCCGACGAGCACCCACACCAGCGCACCGAGCGGATCGCTCGCCTGTACGAGGGTGATGAGCTGCCCGACGAGCACCGGCTGCGCCAGCGAGGCGGCGGCGCCGAGGATGCTCAGACCGATGACCACGCCGAGGATGCCGCGGTGCTCGGTGAGGTAGGGCAGCAGCTGGCGGAAGCTCGCCCGCGGTTCCTCTTCCTCCTTGCCCCGCGCGAACGGGTTGCGGCTGCGGGTGGGGCGGTCGGCGGTGCTCATGGTTCCAGTCTTCCTGTGCGTGAGGATGCGGTCGTACTCCGGAGGGAGGCGCTCATCGCCGGCCGTACCGCTTGTGCACGGCCTGCCGCGTGACGCCGAGCGCGGTTGCGATCATCTGCCAGCCCATGCCGAGGTTGCGGGCACGCCGTACGAGCCCCGCCTCGTGGCGGTCGAGTTCGGCGCGCAGTTGCGCGATGGCGCGCAGCGCCTTCAACGGGTCCTCGTCGCCGGCCTCGCCGGTGAGCGTGCGCATCGCGTCGGTCATGGTGTCAACCGTAGTTGACGCGTCCCTGACCGTCAACTCGGGTTGACGGGACACGCACAAGAGCGGCGCCCCGGTCGGGTCCGGGGCGCCGCTCTGGTTCAGGTGCCGACTAGCTCATCGAGGAGCGACGTACGGCGGCGCCGATGGACGCCAGGATGCCGAGGCCCAGCAGCGAGAGACCCGCGACACCCAGCCAGGGGGTCTCGGTCGACGCGCCGGTGTGCGCCAGCGTGGGCAGCTGCTGGTCGGGCAGGGAGAGGGTGGGCAGCTCACCGCACGCCGCCGCCGAGAACTTCTTCTGCAGCGCGTACGTCACCGTGAGCTCCGTCGCACCGCCGGCGAAGGCGTGGCCGGCGTCGGCGATCGCGACCCGCGAGCCGTCGGTCACGTCGGCCGGGTCGGCCCACGTGGCGTTCGCGATGCTGAAGGTCGCGGTGCCGTCGACCTCGCAGGTCGCGGGCGTGACCGCGACCGATGCGCTGGCGTCCTGAACCGGCGGGCACTGCTCGTCGGTGTAGGTGTACTTCCACTCGGTGTGCTTCACTCCAGGGCCGAACTTGTAGCCCGCGTTGGCGGTCGCGACCACGTGGATGGTGTTCGCATCCTTGTCCACGGTCGTGGTGTACGTCACGGACTCGGTGTTCGCCGGAACGGTCAGTTCGTAGCCCGCCTCGTCAGCAGGGCCGCAGATGTCCTCGAACTTCGGGTGGTCGACGTGCGTCACGGGCTTGTCCGGCTCCGGGCACGGCGGCACGTGCGTCAGCGTCGAGAGCTCGCCGTGAAGGGAGCCGTACAGGCCGGTCAGGGCGCCTTCATTGGTCGCGCGCTCGATGTTCGCGGGCCACGCGTAGCTCGCCGGATCGCCCGTCCACTTCACCTTGTCCTGCTGGAAGCCCCAGCCCGGTCCGCAGACCTCCGGCGGCAACTGGCACGTCACCGTGCTGAACCACTGGTCGCCCGGCTCGCTGTCGCAGAACCACTGGCGCCCCGAGTTCTCCCACGAAGCGGGCTTCGCCGGGTCGACCTTCGGGTAGATGTAGAGGCCGACCTCCTTGTGCTCGACCGGGGCCGGCGGCTCCTCAACGGGCGGCTCCTCAGCGGGCGGCTCCTCAGCGGGCGGCTCCTCATCGGGCAGGCAGTCCTTCACATGCAGCGGGCCGGACGCGTAGTTGTAGGTGTCGTCCGTGCTGTCCACCGTCACCTCGAGCGAGTGCTCGTCGAGTGTGGTGTCGAACGCGGCGGGGTCGAGCGTCCAGTTGCCGCCGAACTCGCCGTCCAGCAGGGTCTCGCCATCCAGCACCACCTTGGCGGTGGCGCCCGCGTCGTAGTTCGTCAGCGAGACCGTCGCGGTCTCGCAGGTCAGGTGCGCCTGGGGCGTGTGGGCGCTGGCCGACAACGCGGGGACGGCTGCCCCCGCGAGTCCCAGCAGCACGGCCGTACAGGCCGCGGCTGTTCTCCGCATGTTGCATCTCCTCGGGTAAGAGACCGACGACAGACCGGTCCTAGGGAGATCGGGCAGCGTCGAGCGACCGCCGCGACGATTCGGGTAGTCGCGTTGCGGGCGCTTCTCGACCATACGCGTCCCCCATAAAGGGGACACCAGGGGTGGCGGAATCCGTTGATATATGACTACTCTTCGCAGCTTGGGGGGAGAGGCCGCGGGAGAGCACTCGCCGGATGTCGGCACATCGCCCTAGGCTCGATCGAGTGGCAGAACCTGTGATCGCCGCCCGCGGGCTCACCAAGAGGTACAAGGACTTCGTCGCCGTCGACGCGATCGACTTCGAGGTCGCCCCCGGGGAGTCGTTCGGGCTGCTCGGTCCGAACGGCGCGGGCAAGTCGACGACGATGCGGATGGTCGGCGCGGTCTCGACGCGTACGGCCGGCGACCTCGGCATCCTCGGCCTCGACCCGAACGAGCACGGCCCGGCCATCCGCTCGCAGCTGGGGGTGGTGCCCCAGCAGGACAACCTCGACACCGAGTTGCGGGTGCGCGACAACCTGCTCGTGTACGGCCGCTACTTCGGCCTGCCCCGGGCCCAGGTCGCGGCCCGCGCCGACGAGCTGCTCGACTTCGCCCAGCTCAAGGACAAGGTCAAGGCGAAGATCGACGACCTCTCGGGCGGCATGAAGCGGCGGCTCACCATCGCGCGCGCCCTCATCAACGACCCGCGCATCCTGCTGCTCGACGAGCCGACGACGGGTCTCGACCCGCAGGCCCGGCACATCCTGTGGGATCGTCTGTTCCGGCTCAAGGAGCAGGGCACCACCCTCGTGCTCACCACCCACTACATGGACGAGGCGGAGCAGCTCTGCGACCGGCTCGTCGTCGTGGACAAGGGCCGCATCATGGCCGAGGGGTCCCCGGCCGCGCTGATCCGCGAGCACTCCAGCCGCGAGGTGCTCGAGGTGCGCTTCGGCTCGGAGCGCAACACCACCGCGGCGGCCGAACTGCAGGGCATCGGCGACCGGCTCGAGGTGCTGCCCGACCGCATCCTGATCTACTCCGCGAACGGCGAGGATGCCCTGGCCGAGGTCACCCGCCGCGGGCTCGAGCCGATCACCAGCCTGGTGCGCCGCTCGAGCCTGGAAGACGTCTTCCTCAAGCTCACCGGGCGGAGCCTGATCGAATGACGGCCGCCGACCCGATCGCCTTCAGCGCCCGCTCGCGCCGCCTCGGCGCCTGGTACGTCGCCGAGCACAAGATCCGCCAGATGCGGGCCTACCTCGGCACCGCGCTCGCGACCGCACTCGGCACGCCGTTCCTGTACCTCTTCGCGTTCGGCGTCGGGCTCGCCACGCTCATCACCGACAACGTCAGCGCGGTCCCGGGCGTCACCTACCTGCAGTTCGTCGCCCCGGCGCTGCTCGCCTCCGCCGCCGTGCTGGTCGCCAGCGAGGAGTACACCTTCGGCGTCATGCTCGGCCTGAAGTGGAACCTGACGTTCGTCGCCATGAACGCCACCCCGATCACGGCCCGGCAGATCGTCGACGGCCTGATGATCTTCGTCTGGTTCCGCATGCTCATCACGACGGTCATCTACTACCTGGCCATGGTCGTGTTCGGAGCGGTGGATGCCGTCGGCAGCGTCGGCACGATCGTCGCCGGGCTGCTGGCCGGGTTCGCCTTCTCGCCGATCGCCGCGTATGCGGCGACCATCGAGGAGGACCGCGGGCAGTTCGCGATCCTGCAGCGCACGGTGATCCTGCCGCTCACCCTGTTCAGCGGAACCATGTTCCCGCTGACGCAGCTGCCGGTGTTCCTGCAGTGGGTCGGCTGGCTGTCGCCGCTCTGGCACGCCAGCGAGCTCGGCCGCCAGTTCGTGTTCGGGCCCACCGAGCCCATCTGGCTGTCGGTGCTGCACGTGGTCTACCTGCTCGCGCTGGGCGTGCTCGGCTGGCAGCTGTGCGCGCGCGTCGTCGGACGGAGGCTGAACAAGTGACCACCCTCGCTCAGGCCCGAGCTCGATCAGGGGGAGTCCGCGCCCTCTACTCCGGGAACGCCCGCGCCGTGGTCGGCCGCGGCCTGCTCGCCACGCGCAGCACCAACTGGATCATCGTGCTCACCGGCGTGTTCGAGCCGGTGTTCTATCTGCTCGCCCTCGGCATCGGCCTGGGCGGCTACATCGGCAACGCCGTCGACGCCAACGGCGACGCGATCCCGTACGCCGCCTACATCGCCCCCGGCCTGCTGGCGGTCTCGGCCATGAACGGCGCGATCTACGACTCCACGTGGAACGTGTTCTTCAAGATGCACTTCGGCAAGCTGTACCAGGGGATGCTCGCCACCTCGCTCGGCCCGCTCGACGTCGCCCTCGGCGAGATCTCGCTCGCGCTGCTGCGCGGCGCGGCGTACGGCACGACGTTCCTGCTCGTCATGCAGGCGCTCGGGCTGAACCTGTCGTGGACGGCGCTGCTCGCCCTGCCGGCGATGGTGGTCATCGCGTTCGGCTTCGCCAGCCTCGGCATGGGCATCACCAGCTACATGAAGACGTTCCAGCAGATGGACTGGATCCAGTTCTTCCTGCTGCCGATGTTCCTGTTCTCGGCGACGTTCTACCCGCTGACGGTCTACCCGGAGCCGATCCAGTGGTTCATCCAGGCGCTGCCGCTCTGGCACGGCGTCGAGCTGCTGCGCGGCCTGACCACCGGCGCCATCGGCCCGATCATGCTGCTGCACCTCGGGTACTTCCTGGTGATGATCGCCGTGGGGCTGATCTTCACCACACGCCGGCTGCGCGCGCTCTTCCTGGACTGAGTGCGCAGCGCCCGCTACTTGACCTTGCGGATCGGCGCCACCGCCAGCCCGCCGAGGATGGCGAAGACCGCGGCGGCGACGAACAGGCCGGTGAAGCCGCCGAGGTAGGCGACGATCATCGCGCCGAGCAGCGGGCCGAGCGCCTGCGGCACGGCGGTGGCGATGTTCATGATGCCGAGATCCTTGCCGCGCGAGTGCGCGTTGGGCAGCACCTGGGTGGCCAGCGCCTGGTCGACCGACATGAAGCATCCGTAGCTGATGCCGAGCAGAGCCGCCCCGATGAACATGAGCTCGAACGAGGGCACGAAGGCGATGAGCAGCGCCGCGAGCGCCTGCAGGTACGCGGCCGCGTACACGAACGGCTTGCGCAGCCCGAGCTTGTCGCTGAGCTTGCCGAAGCCGAGCGCGGCGGCGGTGAAGAACACGAGGTAGATGACGGTGAGCACCACCAGGTCGTCCTCGGCGGTCTCCTGCCGGCCGAGCTGGAACATGATGAAGTACAGCAGCAGCGTGGTGCTGAGCGCGTTCGCGATGTTGACCAGGATGCGGCTGAGCAGCGTCCAGCCGAAGTCCGGGTGCTTCGCCGGGTTGACCCAGAATCCGCGCAGCAGCGCCCCGAGGCTGAACTTCGGGCGCAGCACCTTCGGCAGCACCTCGTCGGGCACCAGCAGCACGAAGGGCACCACCAGCAGCACGAGCAGCGCCGCCATCAGCCCGTAGCCGGCGAGGATGCCGAGGCCGAGCTCGGTGATGAGCAGGATGCCCACCAGGATGCCGATCGCCTGCGGACCGGCAACCCAGCCGGAGACGAACCCGCGCTGGCGCACCGGCACCTGGTCGGAGATCACCGCGGTCAGGGCGGCGGACTGCATGCAGAAGCCGATCAGGGCGGTCGACCAGAACACGCCGACGCCGACGATCGAGGTCTGCAGCCCGAGCAGGAACAGCGACACCGCGAACACGATGGTGCCGGCGAAGATCCACGGTCGGCGGCGTCCGAACCGCGAGGTGGTGCGGTCGCTGAGCGCGCCGGTCAGCGGATAGGTGATCAGCGCGCAGACGCCGGCGATGCCGGAGATGATGCCGAACGCGACGACGCTCTCGGTCCAGTCCAGCGGCTGCAGGATCGCGTCGACCTGCAGCGGCAGCAGCAGCTGGATCGGCGCGAGCTGCGCCATCCAGATGCCGAACCAGGCGACCGCGAACAGCGCGATCCAGCGGGCGGGTACGTTGCGGGTCGGCTCCGCGAAGGGAGTGAAGGCGGCGGGGCGCGCGGTGGACGTCACGACGTCACATTAGCGGGACGTGTTCCCGATGTCGCGGAGGATCCGGGCCATGGCGAGCGCGGCCTCAGCGGCCTCCGCGCCCTTGTCCTCCTTGGAGCCGGGGAGGCCCGCGCGGTCGAGGCCCTGCTGCTCGTCGTCCAGCGTCAGCACGCCGAAGCCCACGGGCTTGCCGGTGTCGAGCGCGACCCGGGTCAGGCCGTCGGTCGCGGCGGCGCTGACGTACTCGAAGTGGGGCGTGCCGCCCCGGATGATCACGCCCAACGCGACCACCGCATCCGCACCCGCGTTCAGCGCCGCCGCGGCGGCGAGCGGCAGCTCGAAACTGCCCGGCACCTCGATCTCGGTCACCTCAGCGCCCGACTCGGCGAGCACCCGGCGTGCGCCGGCCCGCAGGCCCTCCGAGATCTCGGCGTGCCAGAGCCCCGAGATGATGGCGACCCTGAAGCCGCTGCCGTCGATGTCCAGTTCCGGTCGGCCTGCGCCGCTCATGCGTTCCCCTCCGCGGCGCTCTGCAGCACCTGTTCCAGGATCTCGTGGCTCGGGAGCGCGTGCCCCATCCGGTCGCGCTTGGTCTCCAGGTAGGCCTCGTTGACCTCGCCCACCCCGACGATCAGCGGCACGAGCTCGGTCACGGCGATGCCGCGCTCCTCCAGCTGCCGCCGCTTCTCGGGGTTGTTGCTCAGCAGGCGCACGGTGTCGACGCCGATGTCGCGCAGCATCGCCGTCGCCGCGCCGTAGTCGCGCGCGTCGGCGGGCAGCCCGAGCGCGAGGTTGGCGTCGAGCGTGTCGAGCCCGTCCTCCTGCAGCCGGTACGCGCGCAGCTTGTTGATGAGGCCGATGCCCCGGCCCTCGTGCCCGCGCAGGTACACGACGACGCCGCCGTCGGCCTGCACCCGCTCGAGCGCGCTGTCGAGCTGCGGGCCGCACTCGCACTTCAGCGAGCCGAACGCCTCGCCGGTGAGGCACTCGGAGTGCACGCGCACCAGCGGCGTCCCGCTGAACGGCTCCTTGATGAACGCGACGTGGTCGGCGCCGGTGGAGCGGTCGCGGTAGGCGCGCACCCGGAACGGGCCGTGGTCGGTCGGGATGGTGGTCTCGACCTCGAAGGTGACCCGCGACGTCTCCGGCACCTCGTCGATGACGGTCGGGATGCCGTTCTCGGTGCAGTCGTTGGCGACGATGAACGCGATCAGCGACTCGATCGTGATGACCGGCAGCCCCGCCGACTCGCCGAGCTTGATCAGGTTCGGCAGGCGCATCATCTCGCCGTCCTCGTCCACGATCTCGGAGATCGCCGCGACCGGGCGCAGCCCGGCGAGTCGCATGAGGTCCACGGCGGCCTCGGTGTGACCGTCGCGCGCCTGCACGCCGCCGTCCACCGCCCGCAGCGGCAGGATGTGGCCGGGGCGGATCAGGCTGCCTGGCTCGGAGCCGGCGTCGGCCAGCACCCGGAGGGTGTGGGCCCGGTCGCTGGCGCTGATGCCGGTCGACAGACGGTCGGCGGCATCCACCGACACCGTGTACGCGGTGCCGCGCGGGTCCTGGTTCACGCTCACCATCGGCGGCAGCTGCAGCCGGTCGGCGATCTCGTTGGTCATCGGGGCGCAGATGTAGCCGGAGGTGACGCGCACCATCCAGGCCACCCACTCCTGGGTGGCGAGCTCGGCCGAGATGACGACGTCGCCCTCGTTCTCGCGCCCCTCGTCGTCGGCCACGATGACCGGCTTGCCCTCGCGCAGGGCGGCGATGGCGTCGGGGATGCTCGAGAGGCTCATGCTGCGGACCTTCCGAACTCGGCGAGGCGGGCCACGTGACGGGCCAGGATGTCGGTCTCGATGTTCACGTCGTCGCCGACGGCCAGCAATCCGAGCGTCGTGGCGGTCAGCGTCTCGGGGATGAGGGACACCTCGAACCAGTCGTTCCCGACCGCGCTCACCGTCAGCGACGTGCCGTCGACGGCGATGGATCCCTTGCGCACCACGAGCGGTGCGTGCTCGGTGTCGAGGCTGAAGCGCAGCACGCGCCACGCACCCTCATCCGTCACCGAGAGCACCTGCGCGGTGCCGTCGATGTGGCCCTGCACGATGTGGCCGCCGAGGCGGTCGTGCAACTGGGCGGCGCGCTCGATGTTCACGCGGCGGCCGGGCTGGGCCGAGCCGAGGGTGGACATGTCGATGGTGACGCCCATCACGTCGGCGGTGAACCAGTCCGGGCCCTGCTCCACGACGGTGAGGCAGACGCCGTTCACCGAGATCGAGTCGCCGTGGCCGGCGTCGGACACGGTGAGCGGGGCGCGCACCGTGAGGCGGCCGGCGTCGCCGATGCACTCCCAGAGGAGCACCTCGCCGATCTCTTCGATGATGCCGGTGAACATGTCAG
>DATMVL010000326.1:0-2966 GCA_035563175.1 Rhodoglobus sp.
CCCGGTCGGGGCGCCGTCGCCGCCCTCGATGCCCCGGGTCATGACGACCTTCAGCCACGCCTCGTCGGCGGGGTCGAGCTCGGCGATCGCGGCGTGACAGGCGGCGGCCCACAGGTCGTGGTCGGGCTCCGGCAGGTCGAGCGCGGCGGCCGAGTTCGCGAAGCGGCGCAGGTGGTGCTCGAACGCCTGGGGCTTGCCGAAGCCGACGCTGATGCCCTCGAAGATGCCGTCGCCGCGGGTGGCGCCCAGGTCGAGCACGCTGAGCTGCGGTTGCGCGGGGTCGGCGAGGGCGAACGTTCCGGCGGCCTGATCGACCATCACGAGCACGGTGGCGGGCATACCTCCATTGTGGCCCGGCGCACGCGGGGGCCGGCACGGCCACCGCCACCCACTCGCGCGATATCGCGCATCTCGGCAGGCGACTTGCGCGATATCGCGCATCTCACAATCGCCCGAGTGCGCGACTGGTGCGGAAGTGCGGGTCGCGCACGTGTGTCGCAGCAGATTCGCACCACTCGAAGCAGATGCAGCACGGAAGCGGGATGTTGAACTTGCGGGTTCACTGATGTACAGTGAACCGCATGGTTCAACAACAGACGCTCGATCGGGCGTTCGCCGCACTCGCCGACTCGACGCGCCGCGGCATCCTCGAACGGCTCGGGCAGGGCCCGGCCACGATCGGCGAGCTCGCGGAGCCTGCCGGCATCACGCTGACCGGCATGAAGAAGCACGTGCAGGTGCTCGAGGATGCGGGGCTCGTCACCACCGAGAAGGTCGGCCGGGCGCGGCAGTGCCGCCTCGGCTCCGAGCGATTGGACGACGCCATGGCGTGGATCACGTTCTACCAGCGGCTCTGGGAGCGTCGGCTCGACGGTCTCGAGGCCTACTTCACCCTCAAGCGCGGCATCGACGACGACACGAAAGGAACAGAGCAATGAGCGAGACGACCGAGACCATCGACCTCACGCTGACCCGGGTCATCCCGGCCACACCCGAGGAGGTGTTCGACGCCTACACCGACGCGGAGCAGCAGAAGATCTGGTTCAGCATCCTCGACGAGGAGCCGGGCGTCGTCGAGATCGACGTCGACCTGCGGGTCGGCGGCAAGCAGACCGCCGTGTGGGGTCCGGATGCCCAGACCCTGTTCCGCGAGGAGCAGACCTTCCTCGAGATCGACCGCCCGCACCGCCTCGTCACCGACTCCGTCGGCTGGGAGCCCGACGGCAACTCGATGACCACGCGCATCGTCGTCACGTTCGAGGCGGCCGACGGCGGCACGCTGATGACCGTGCACCAGTCCGGCTTCCCGACGCCCGAGGTGCGCGACTTCTTCCAGTCGATGGCGTGGGCCGGCGCGTTCGACCGCATCACCGCCTACTTCCGGCGCTAGTCCTCCGCGCCGAGGCGCAGCGCATCCAGCACGTCCTGCGGGGCCGCCTGCATCGCATGCGGCCCCGCGACGTCGAACCACACCAGCTCGAGCACGCCGATGTTCTGCTCGAGGAAGTCGCGCAGGGTCGGCCCGTCGTAGGCGAGCACCCGATGATCCTTCTCGCTGGGGATCATCGCGACGTAGTTCTCGGCCGACGAGAACAGCAGCAGCATGTACCTGTCCGACTCGCCCCGCCGGAACACCCGCACCTGGGGCGGACCCTTCACCGGCAGCAGCGGCACGATGACCTTGTCGTTGCGCAGCGCGAATGCGACCGCCGCGGTGTCCTGCGCGGCCAGCGCGGTCGCGAGGGCCTCGGAGCGGTAGTCGTCTGCCCCGGCTCTGATCGTTTTCGCCATCAGACCAGTACAGCAGGAACCGTCAGTACAGCAGGAACTGCGACGAGTCCTTCGACTCGATCTCGCCCACGCTGACCTCGAGGTGGTAGCTGGCACCGCCGGCGATCACGGGCTCGCCCGGCACGTCGCAGGTCTCGGCGGATGACCGGGTGCGGTCCCACGGCAGGGTCGAGCCGGCCTTGGGCACGCCCGGCATCAGCAGCACGGTCGCGGCCTGCGGCTCGGTCTGGCAGTCCTTGGAGCTCCAGATGAGCTCCTCGCCGCTGGTGACGCGGAACTCCTGGACGTCGGACCCGGCGGACAGCGTGCACGGCACGGTCATCGTGCTGGTGAGGCTGAACGACAGCACCGGGTTCACGCCCGGGTCGTAGCTGACCGCGTCGGTGGTCGCCTCGACGGTGACGCGCGACGGATCGCAGGCTTCGGCATCCGCCGGATCGACCGGGCCGGAGCTCGGCGTCGTGCCGGACGGGGCCGGCGCGGAGGACGAGGGGGCGGGGCTCGGAGCGGCGCCGGTCGCCCCGGCACCGGGCCGCACGACGATCAGCACCACGACGGCGATGATGGCGAGCAGCACCAGCAGCAGCACGGCGCGGCGGCGCCAGTACACTTTCGCCGGCTGGGGGCCGACGGGATTGCGGAACGTCGACATGCGGGCAGGATACGCGCGGGTTCACGTACCTCCGTCAGGGCACGCCCGGGGGCGGACTATTCACAGGCCTCCCACGGCGGCACCCCCGTGGCTAGGCTGACCCGCATGTCGGCCACCGCGCGGATCTCGCTTCCGATCGCCCTCCTCGCCGCCGCCTCGATGGCCCTCGGCGTCGCTCCCGCGACCGGCGCGGAACCGGTGAGCGTGCGCTTCGAGCACACGGGTGCACAGGCCTCCTGGACCGTACCCGACGGCGTCACCTCGATCGGAGTCGCACTCGCCGGAGCATCAGGCGCCGATCGCGCCGGCTTCGAATCGGTGCCGGGCGGCGGGGGCGCCGGCGGCGCGCTGACCGCGACGATCCCGGTCGTACCGGGCGAGACGCTCCTCGTGCTCATCGGCGAGCAGGGCGACTACGAGGCCTCGCCACGACCTGTGACCGGCAACGGCACCGGTATCTGGGGCGTCGGCGGCGGCGGTTCGTTCCTCGCCTCGGCCACCCGCGGCATCCTCGCCGTCGCCG
>DATMVL010000327.1:0-8186 GCA_035563175.1 Rhodoglobus sp.
GGGACCGTAACTGCCCCCGCTCCCGACGCAAGTGGCGTCCCTTCTACAAGCTCAGGGACCGTGTCGATCCTGCCACCACGGGCGATGGGCTGAGGGGCCGTGTCTGTCGCCTGGCGGAGCGCAGACGGGAGACGGGCTGGCCCCGCGGAACCCTCCGGGTCAGCGGGTGACGCGGCCGAGGCGCGGGAGGCGCGGGACGTTGGCGACCGCGCCCGCGTCGGGCGGCACGATGACCTCCTGGGCGGCGGCGATGTCGCCGTCCTCCTCGGTGCGCACCGTGAGCTGCGCGGCCGGGTCGACGGAGCGCTTGATCACGGCGAGCGCGATCGGGCCGAGCTCGTGATGCTGGGCGGCGGAGGTCACGACACCGATCTCGGCCTCACCGGCGAGCACCGGCGAGCCGACCGGCGGCAGCAGCCCGTCGAGGTGCAGCAGCACGATGCGCCGCGGCGGGTGCCCGAGGTTGTGCACCTTCGCCACCGTCTCCTGCCCGCGGTAGCAGCCCTTCTCGAGGTGCACGGCCGAACGCAGCCAGTCCAGTTCGTGCGGGATGCTGCGCTCGTCGACCTCGGTCGCCTGACGCGGGCGGTGCGCGGCGATGCGCAGGGCATCCAGGGCGGCCTCCGGTACCAGCGGCAGCGCGGGCGAGGCCGCGAGCACCACCTCGCGATAGGCCCAGGGCGCGGTCGGCGGCTCGCCGTAGCCGTGGCCCGGGGATGCGACCCACGGGTCGACCCAGGTGGCGAGGGCGTCTGGGATGTCCGCGAAGGCTCCCACGGTGACGAAGTCCGCCGAGCGGTCGGCGACCTCCACGCGCAGCATGAACCGCATCCGGTCGAGGAAGGCCGCGAGCGGCGCCGCGTCGTCGGCGAGGATCCACAGCGTCTCGCCGTCGTCGACGAGCCGCAGCGCGTGCTCGATGCGGCCGGTGGGGTGCAGCAGCAGGGTCTCGGCGGACTCCCCCGGCTGCAGGCGCGCCATCGACTGCGAGGTGAGCGAGTCGACCCAGGTCAGCCGGTCGGGGCCGGTGACGGTGACGACGCCGCGCCCCTCGAGCAGCACCGCCGCTTGCCCGGCGAGCAGCTCGCGCTGCTGCAGGAAGGGGTTGTCGCTGGAGCGGTTACTGGACACGGGCCAGCCGTCCGGAGGCGTGCGTGCGGAGATCCTGGCCGAGGGCCGCGATGTCCCACGCCCACAGCAGATGGTTCTCGACCAGGCCGTACAGCCGGGTCGCGGCGCTGTACTCCTTCGCGGATGCGGTGCGCATCACCGCGTCGGTCGACAGGTCGATCCGCGGGCCGGCTGCGCGCCCGATGTAGAACTCGTTCACCCCGGTGGGATGCACGATGGTGACCTCGATCTCGAACGTGCCGTCGGGCATCCGCAGGGCTTCGACCTCGTCGGCGGTGGAATACGGCCGCGGTCCGATGCCGGGCAGCATGCCGGGGCCCGGGTCGCCGTCGAGGTGCGGGCGGCGCAGGCGCCAGTACCCGGTCTCGGTCACGTGCGGCGTGTTCGAGCCGTCGAGCAGCCAGGTGTACGAGGTGTAGTTGAGGTGCGGCAGCCCGTCGTGGCTGAAGCTGATCCGCTGGCCGAACTCGAGGCCGCGCGACTGCTCGCCGATCTTGTAGTCGACGACGCCGGAGCCCTCCCAGAAGCCGATCAGCCAGGAGAGCGGTGCGAGCTCCGCGGGCAGATCCGCGTCGAGTTCGATCACGGGCGCTAGCTCTGGCCCTTGAACAGCTTGTAGAGCACGACGACGGAGACGAATCCGATCGCCAGCGTCGCGAGCCCGAGGAGGCCCACGTAGAAGAGCTCGAGCGCCAGCAGCATGGCGTCGAGTCTACCCGGTGTCACTTCTGGATGTCGGAGCGCTGTCGTAGGTTGGACGCCATGAGCGAGCCGGCTTCACCATCGGCCCCCGCGGTCACTCCGCCGGCCGGCGGCATGCGCACGTTCGTGCAGGTGCTCGTCAACACCGCGGCGGCGAACATCACCACCAGCTTCCTCTGGTTCGCCCTCACCTTCTGGGTGTATCTCGAGACTCGTTCGGTGCTCGCGACCGGCATCATCGGCGGCGCCTACATGCTGCTCGTGGCCGTGTTCTCGATCTTCTTCGGCAGCATCGTCGACCGGCACCGCAAGCACCGCGTGATGATCCTGTCGAGCTTCGTCACGCTCGGCTCGTTCCTCGCCGCCGGGTCGCTCTACCTCGCCCTGCCCGAGTCGGCGCTGCTCGACATCACCGGGCCGTGGTTCTGGATGTTCTCCGGCATCATCCTGTTCGGATCGGTCATCGAGAACATGCGCAACATCGCGCTCTCGACCACCGTGACGCTGCTGGTGCCGGTGGACCGCCACGCCAATGCGAACGGCATGGTCGGCACCGTGCAGGGTCTCGCCTTCCTGGTCACGAGCGTGTTCAGCGGCCTCGCGATCGGACTGCTCGGCATGGGCTGGACGCTCGCCATCGCCGTCGCCGCCACCACGCTCGCGCTCGTGCACCTCTCCTTCCTGCGCATCCCTGAGGCGCAGCCGCAGAACGCCGACGGCTCGGCCCCGGCGATCGACCTGCGCGGCAGCATCGCCGTCATCCGCCAGCGGCCGGGGCTGTTCTCGCTCATCCTGTTCACCACGCTCAACAACCTCATCGGCGGCGTGTACATGGCGCTGATGGATCCGTACGGCCTCGAGCTGTTCCCGGTCGAGCTGTGGGGCGTGGTGCTCGGCGTGAGCTCGTGCGGCTTCATCATCGGCGGGCTCGTGATCGCCCGATTCGGGCTCGGACGCAACCCGGTGCGCACCATGCTGCTCGTGGTGGTCGCGATGGGGGTGCTCGGCGCCGCGTTCACCATCCGCGAGTGGTGGTGGCTGTACGCCGGCGGCATCCTGCTCTACATGTGCCTGATCCCCGTGGTCGAGGCTGCGGAACAGACGGTGATCCAGAAGGTCGTGCCGTTCGAGCGGCAGGGCCGGGTGTTCGGCTTCGCCCAGGCGTTCGAGTCGGCGGCGGCGCCGATCACGTCGTTCATGATCGCGCCGATCGCGCAGTTCGCGATCATCCCCTACATGGCCTCGGATGCCGGGAAGGGCACCTGGGGCTGGCTGCTCGGCGAGGGCGACAGCACCCGCGGCATCGCGCTGGTGTTCCTGGTGTCGGGCATCATCACGATCGCGCTCGGGCTGCTCGCCTTCGCGACCCGGGCCTACCGTCGACTGTCCGGGGTGTACGCCGACCAGCACGAGTCGGTGCCGGCCACCGAAGCCCCGGCCCCGGCGGACGAACCGCGCTAGGCGACCGCGTCGACGATCGCGACCACCGCGGTCGCCGCCCCGAGCACCACGACGGCGATGCCGATGACGATCATCGACCGGGTGACGTAGCCCTCCTTGCGGCCGATGGCGAGCTGCACCGCGAAGTTCAGCACGATCACCGCGGCGAGCGCCACGGCGAACCAGGTGTAGAGCCACGCCATGAATGCGATCGTATAGGGCGCGGCTAGACTGTCGGCCTACCCGTTGGAGGCACGTTGGCGCAGCTGTTGGTCTTGACCGGCACGCCCGACACCGAGGTGCTGCCCGCTCTGGGCCTGCTGTCCCACTCCGTGAAGCAGATCCCCGCTTCGCCCGCATCGCTGGTCTCGGCACCGACCTGCGACCTCATCCTCATCGACGCCCGGCAGGATCTGGCGAGCGCGAAGTCGCTCTGCAAGATCCTGAACACGACCGGCGTGGCCGTGCCGCTCATCCTGATCCTCACCGAGGGCGGGCTCACCGCGGTGTCGGCCGACTGGGGCGTCGACGACGTGATCCTGATCTCGGCCGGTCCCGCGGAGGCGGACGCCCGCATCCGGCTCGCGCTCGGTCGGCAGGCGCAGGATGCGTCGTCCAGCAAGATCCAGGCCTCCGGTGTGGTCATCGACGAGGCCTCGTACTCCGCGAAGGTGCACGGCCGCCCCCTCGACCTCACCTTCAAGGAGTTCGAGCTGCTGCGGTTCCTGGCGACGCATCCGTCGCGGGTGTTCACGCGCGAGCAGCTGCTGAGCGAGGTGTGGGGCTACGACTACTTCGGCGGCACCCGCACGGTCGACGTGCACGTGCGGCGGCTGCGGGCGAAGCTCGGCGACCTGGAGTCGCTCATCGGCACCGTGCGCAACGTCGGCTACCGCTTCAACGTCTACGAGGACGACACCACCGACCGCCTCAGCACGGTCTGACCCGGGGACGCAGGGGGCGGGACTCGCGCCTTCACCCCCCCATGAGGCGCCACTTGCGACCGCGAAAGCAGCACGCGAGCCGTCGGAAGTGGCGCCCCATCCCTGGACCAGTTCACGCCGCGTTCAACCGGACGGTGCAAGGATTGCCCGGTGGATGCAGAACTCGTTGACCCCGGCGCCGCGACCGACTCCCTGGACGAGGTCGACTTCGAGGAGTCCTCGAGCAGCGACGACGGGTCGCTGCCGCACGACCGCTACCTCGACCGCGAACTGAGCTGGCTCTCGTTCAACCAAAGGGTGCTCGAGCTCGCCGAGGACGAGACGCTGCCGCTGCTGGAGCGCGCGAACTTCCTGGCCATCTTCGCCAGCAACCTCGACGAGTTCTTCATGGTGCGGGTCGCCGGCCTGAAGCGCCGCATCGCCACCGGCCTCGCCGTGCCCACGAACATCGGCACGCCGCCGCAGCAGGTGCTCGCCGACGTCGCCGCCATGGCGCACGAGCTGCAGGAGCGGCACGCGCTCGCGTTCCGCCAGTGGGTGAAGCCCGCGCTCGACGACGCCGGCATCCACATCGAGACCTGGGGCGACCTCGGCGAGGCCGACCGGGTGCGCATCGACGAGATCTTCTCCGCCCAGATCTTCCCGGTGCTCATGCCGCTCGCGGTCGACCCCGCGCATCCGTTCCCCTACATCTCGGGCCTGTCGCTGAACCTCAGCGTGCGGGTGCGCAGCCCGAAGACCGGCAAGGAGGAGTTCGCCCGCGTCAAGGTGCCGACGAACCTGCCGCGGTTCGTGCAGCTGCCGGACGACGACAGCGGTCTGCTGCGCTTCATCCCCCTCGAGGACCTGATCTCGCACCACCTCGGCGACCTGTTCCCGGGCATGGAGATCCTCGCGCACCACGAGTTCCGCGTGACCCGCAACGAGGACGTCGAGGTCGACGAGGACGAGTCGGAGAACCTCATCAAGTCGCTCGAGCGCCAGCTGCTGAACCGGCGCTTCGGCCCGCCGATCCGCCTCGAGATCACCGACGACATGGACGACCGCACGCTCGAGCTGCTCATGAGCGAGCTCGAGATCACCGAGCAGGAGGTCTACCGGCTGCCCGCGCCGCTCGACCTCGGCGGCCTGTTCCAGCTGCAGAAGATCGACCGGCCGGCCCTGAAGTACCCGCGGCACGTGCCCACCACCGCCGTGCAGCTGCTGCCGGGTGAGCCGAACGCCACACCCGATATCTTCGCCTCCATCGCCAAGGGCGACGTGCTGCTGCACCACCCGTACGAGTCGTTCTCGACCAGCGTGCAGGCCTTCATCGAGCAGGCGGCCGCCGATCCCAACGTGCTGGCCATCAAGCAGACGCTGTACCGCACCTCCGGCGACAGCCCCATCGTCGAGGCGCTCATCGACGCCGCCGAGGCCGGCAAGGCCGTGCTCGCGCTGGTCGAGATCAAGGCCCGCTTCGATGAGCAGGCGAACATCACCTGGGCGCGCAAGCTCGAGAAGGCCGGCGTGCACGTGGTCTACGGCATCGTCGGGCTGAAGACGCACGCCAAGCTGTGCCTGGTGGTGCGGCAGGAGGGCGGACGGCTGCGCCACTACTCGCACATCGGCACCGGCAACTACAACCCGAAGACCAGCCGCATCTACGAGGACTTCGGTCTGCTCACCGCCGACGACACCGTCGGCAAGGATCTGACGCGCCTGTTCAACGAGCTCTCCGGCTACGCCATCGAGAAGAAGTTCCGGCGCCTGCTCGTCGCTCCGCTCCACCTGCGCAAGGGCTTGCTGAAGGCCATCGACAAGGAGATCGCGAACGCCCGCGCGGGCAAGCCGGCGGGCATCCGGATCAAGGTCAACTCCATCGTCGACGAGGCGATCATCGACGCGCTCTACCGGGCGTCGAACGCCGGCGTGCCGGTCGACCTGGTGGTGCGCGGCATCTGCGGCGTGAAGCCCGGCGTGCCGGGCCTGAGCGAGAACATCCGGGTGCGCAGCGTGCTCGGCCGGTACCTGGAGCACGCCCGCGTGTTCTGGTTCGCCGGTGCAGGCGACCCGCAGGTGTACATCGGCAGCTCGGACATGATGCATCGCAACCTCGACCGCCGCGTCGAGGCGCTGGTGCGCATCACCGCGCCGGCCCACATCGAGCAGCTCGAGCAGCTGTTCGATCTCGCGATGTCGGACGAGACGAGCTCGTGGCACCTCGGCGCCGACGGCATCTGGCAGCGTCACTCCCGCGGATCGGGCTGGGTGGCCCTGCAGGACATGCAGAATGTCATCATGCGGACGATCTCGGCGCGCAAGCGCAGCATGGCGATGCGATGAGCTCGGCGAGGCCGATGGCGAGGCGCGGGGCCGCCCGGTGACGCGCAGTCAGCCGCCGGTGCAGGCGGCGGGCGCCGTCTGCTGGCGCGTCGTGAACGGGCGCGCGCGCGTGCTGCTCGTGCACCGGCCCGGGCACCGCGACGTGTCGCTGCCCAAGGGCAAGCTCGACCCCGGCGAGACGCTGCCCGAGACCGCGGTGCGCGAGATCGCCGAGGAGACCGGGCTGCGCATCGCGCTCGGCGTGCCGCTCGGCGTCGTCGAGTACCCGCTGCCGACGGGCCGGGACAAGATGGTGCACTACTGGGCGGCCGAGGTCGGCGACCAGGCCCTGGAGCGGGCGCGCTTCACGCCCAACGACGAGATCTCGAAGCTCGAATGGCTCGACCTCGACGAGGCGCGCGACAAGCTCAGCTACCCGCACGACCGCGAGGTGCTCGACCGCTTCGAGGGGCTGCTGCGGCAGAAGCGGGTGCGGACCTTCGCGATCGTCACCGTGCGGCACGGTCAAGCCGTGCCCCACGACTGGAACGGACCGGATGCGGATCGCCCGCTGCGCCAGCGCGGCATCGCGCAGGCACGTGGCATCGCGAAGGGCGTGGCCGCGTACGGCCCCGAGCGGCTGCTCTCATCGCCGGCGGTGCGCTGCATGTCGACGCTCGCGCCGCTGTCCAAGCTGACCGGTCTGCGGGTGAAGCCCGCGGAGAACATCAGCCAGGATGCCTATGAGGCCGGGCGGGCGGATGTCGCCAAGGTGGTCGCGAAGCGGTTGCAGCGGCGCGTGTCCGCGGTGCTGTGCAGTCACGGCCCCGTGCTGCCGGAGATCCTGACCCAGCTCGCCGTGCAGACCGGCACCCCGATCGAACCCGGATTGCGGCGCGCGGCCGCGCTCGACACCGGCGAGTTCACCGTGGTGCACATCTCGCAGACCGTCACCGGTCGGCACGACATCGTGGCGGTCGAGACGCACGCGCCCGCCTGAAACGCCTGGTGTTGACCCTGCGTTCACCTTCCGTTCACCATCGGGGACGAGCGTCGTTACCCTCCGTGCATACGTTCGCTGACTGGGCCTGTCCGCAGGCCTGACTACACCAAGTCCGAACATCCCGAAGGGAACACAGTGAACTTCAAGCGTCTTGGCACCATCGGTGCCGTCGCGATCGCGGGCAGCCTGCTGCTCGCATCCTGCGCCGCGAACGAGGCCCCCAGCGGCGGCGAGACCGAGGGCGGCAGCGACCTCTCGGGCACGCTGGTCGGCGCCGGCGCCTCGTCGCAGGGCTCGGCTCAGGAGGCCTGGATCGCGGGCTTCCAGGAGGCCAACCCCGACGTGACCATCAACTACGACCCGGCCGGTTCCGGCGCGGGCCGCGAGACCTTCCTCGCGGGCGGCTCGCAGTTCGCCGGCTCGGACCGCGCGTTCAACGACGAGGAGCTCGCCGCCGGCGGGTTCGCGGCGTGCGCCCCCGACTCCGGCCTCGTCGAGCTGCCGCTTTACATCTCCCCGATCGCCGTCATCTTCAACCTCGAGGGCGTCGACTCGCTGAACCTGGACGCCGCGACCATCGCCGGCATCTTCGCGGGCTCGATCACCTCGTGGGACGACCCGGCCATCGCCGAGCAGAACCCGGAGGCCACCCTCCCGGCGCA
>DATMVL010000328.1:0-8681 GCA_035563175.1 Rhodoglobus sp.
CTCGCGCTGCTGCGAGCCGAGGTCGTCAACCCGGACGGCAGCACGCACACCGACTGGGAGTACGTCACCGCGCCGGCGACCGGCTCCCTGGCGAGCTTCGCCGTGCTCTACGGCCAGCAGTTCACCGTCGGACAGACGGTGGGTCAGGTCGCGCCGCCGAGCTTCCACGTCAGCGGCAGCATCCCCCCTGAGCAGCTGTACCGGCTCATCCAGCGTCCGAGCGAAGCCCAGGTCACCATCAACGGCGGCCCCGCGCCGTTCACCTGCACGAACCTGACGATCAGCACCCCCGCTCCGAGCGGGCAGGACGGCCAGACCGGCGGCGCGGGATCCGGCGGGCCGGTCGTGCGCTGCGCCGTCCCCGGCGACGTGACCGTGTTCGCCGGCCTCAGCGCCGACCTGCTGCTGCCGGGCGGTGTCGCCGAGAACGTGCTCGTGGTGCCCACCACCGCCGTCGAGGGCGGCGGCGGCAGCGGCCGGGTGTACGCGATGCTGCCCGAGGGCGGCACCGAGCCGCGCGACGTCACCCTCGGCCTCAGCGACGGCATCAACGTCGAGGTGACCGGCGGGCTCGCCGAAGGCGACGTCATCATGCAGTTCGTGCCCGGTGCGCCCGCCGACGAGCTCGGTCCCGACGGCGTGATGATGCCGGGGATCGGCGGATGACCCTCCTCAGCCTCGAGGGCGTGACACGGTCGGTCGAGCTGCCCGACGGCGGCCGGCTCGAGATCCTCAAGGGCGTGGACCTGACGGTCGACGTCGGCGACCACGTGAGCATCGTCGGCCGCTCGGGCTCGGGCAAGTCGACGCTGCTGAACCTGCTGGGGCTGCTGGACACGCCCACCTCGGGCAGCATCCTGTTCGACGACGAGCCGCTGCAGCGCATCTCCGGCGGGCGGCGCGACCGGAAGCGCGGCCGCGACATCGGGTTCATCTTCCAGCAGTTCAACCTGCTCGCCGGGCGCACCGCCCTGGAGAACGTGATGATGCCGCTGCTGTACGCCGGCGGTCGTCAGTTCTGGCGGCGGCGCGTCCTCGCCGCGGAGATGCTCGAGCGCGTCGGGCTCGGGCACCGGCT
Source organism: Rhodoglobus sp. (assembly GCA_035563175.1). Lineage (GTDB taxonomy): Bacteria > Actinomycetota > Actinomycetes > Actinomycetales > Microbacteriaceae > Rhodoglobus. The sequence continues at coordinate 1,079 of DATMVL010000328.1, forward strand.
CTCGTCGACGCCGGACAAGCTCTCAGGCGGCGAGCAGCAGCGCGTCGCCATCGCCCGGGCCCTGGTCCGCGGGCCGCGGCTCATCCTCGCCGACGAGCCCACCGGCGCGCTCGACATCGAGACCGGTGGCGCCGTGATGGCGCTGCTCGACGAGGTCGCCGAGCAGTCCGGGGCGGCGCTCATCACGATCACCCACGACGCCAACGTCGCGGCGCTCGCCCGCCGGCACTACCGCCTCGACCGCGGCGTGCTCACCCCGGTCGACGTGAACCGGGCACTCGCGCTCGAGGTGCCGGAGTCGGCGCTGTGATCGCAGGCCTGGTCGGCGCGGTCGTCGAGGCCTGGGGAGAGGTGCGGGTGCACAAGGCCCGCGTGCTGCTCAGCCTCATCGGCGTCGGTGTGGCGGTGACCGCGCTCACCACCGTCGCCGCCGGCGGCGCCATCGCGACCCAGGCGATGACCGAGAGCTTCGAGCGCGGCGGCGGTCGACCCGCCACCCTCTACGTCAGCGGGTACGACCCGGTGAGCGGCCTGTCGCCGGCACCCGACGTGATGGACGCGGCGTTCGGGACGGCGATGGAGCGCTACCGCATCGACTACAGCACCCGGCTGCTGTACGGCAGCGCGAACGTGCAGTTCGGCGACGGCGTCGCGATGATGAGCGTGCAGGCGGTCGACGCCGACTTCGGCCCGATGCACCGCTTCGAGCTCGTCGAGGGGCGCTGGCTCACCGAGGCCGACGGGCAGCGGCTCGCCCCGGCGATGGTCGTCAGCGCCGAGGTGTGGCAGCGCATCGGCTCGCCCGATCTGCGCACGCATCCCACGCTCGAGGTGCTCACCCCCGACGGCAGCGCCACGGTCGTCGTGGTCGGCGTAGCCCCGGCCCAGTCGCCCGACGGCAGCTTCCTCGGGTCGTGGATGCTGATCGACGACTACGCGCTGGTCGCCCCGCCCGCCGACCCGGCCTCGCCGCCGTACGTGGAGTACAAGGCGTGGGTGCCGCCGGAGCTCAGCGACGAGCTGAGCACCCGCCTGCAGCGCGACATCGCGGGCGCGCTCGGCGAGGGCTGGCAGGTCGACGTGTCACGGCAGGACTACCTGGCATGGAACAGCGAGGATCCGCTGCTGCCGATCAAGCTCGCCGTCACCGGGGTCGCCGTGCTGGTGCTGCTGCTCGGCGCGCTCGGGCTGGTGAACATCGCCCTCGTCACGGTGCGGCAGCGCATCCGCGAGATCGGCATCCGCCGCAGCTTCGGCGCGAGCGCCCCGCGCGTGTTCTTCGCGGTCATGCTCGAGAGCGTGGTGGCGACGGTGGTCGCCGGCGCGGTCGGCGTCGTGCTGGCGGTGCTGCTGGTGAAGAACCCGATCACCGCATCGTTCGTCGCGCCGGCGCTGCAGGACGTGCCGCCGTTCCCGTTCGAGGCCGCCCTGCTCGGTCTGGGCGCCGCGACGGCGGTCGGGGCGCTCGCGGGCCTGCTGCCGGCGCTGGTGGCGGTGCGGGTCAAGGTGATCGACGCCATCCGGTACTGACCCGCGGCGGGTGTCGCTGCCGGTGAGCGCCGGATGCCGCGGGTAGCGTTCCAGGCATGGCTACGGGCACACGGTCTTCGTCGCGCTCACGCGGCACGCAGGCCACCAAGAAGCTGCCCGCGCGCAAGCAGGTGGTCATCGAGCAGCCGGGTCCGCTGACCGTGGCCTGGATGGGCCTCGCGCATGCGGCGGGCGGTGCGTTCCGCCTGCTCGGCAAGGAGACCCTGGCCAAGGAGGAGCGGCGCGACGGCGTGCCGTTCCTCGTGCTGGTGCTCGCGATCATCGGCGCGGTGGTGGAGTGGTTCAACCCCACCGACCCGGTCGCGGTCGCGCTCGACGCCTACACCTTCGGCGGCCTGTTCGGCCGGGTGGCGTTCGCGCTGCCGGTCATCATGCTGCTGTTCGCCGCCTGGCTGTTCCGGCATCCCTCGTCGGTGCACGACAACGGCCGGATCGGCATCGGACTGACCCTGCTCATCGTCAGCATCAGCGGCCTCTGCCACGTGTACGGCGGCCAGCCGGCCCCGACCGCCGGCATGGAGGTGCTGGCTCGGGCCGGCGGCGTCGTCGGCTGGGTGGTCGGCGCGCCGCTCGTCGCGCTCGGCACCTCGGTGCTCGCGACGCCGGTGCTGGTGGCGCTGCTGATCCTGTCGCTGTTCATCATCACGAAGACGCCGCCGAACCGGATCGGCTCGCGGCTCGCGGAGCTGTACGCGTACCTGTTCGGCGCGCAGCTCGACGAGCAGGCGCCGGTGAAGGGCGGCAAGACGGCCGACTCGCAGGACTTCGGCTCGCTCACCGACCTCGATCTCGACGACGTCGACCCCGCGTCCCTGCCGTGGTGGCGGCGCAACAAGGCCAAGGGGGTCTCCGAGCCCGCATTCGACAGCCCGGTCATCGGCCGCGACAACTCGCCCGACGACCAGGCGACCGAGATCGTCGAGCCCGCGCCGAAACCGGCGGCGGAGCACGCGGGCGAGTTCGGCATCGAGCTGCTGGAAGACCTGATGAAGGCCGAGGATGCGGTCAAGCGGTTCACCGGCGAGGTCGAGACGGGCGCCACCGGGCTCCGCGACGACGAGGGCGGTGCCGGCGCGCTGCTGCCCGGCTTCGTGGACAAGGCGTCGGAGAAGGGCGTCGCGGGCGAGTTCGAAGCCCAGCCGCCGACCAACCGGGCCACCATCTACCGGCTGCCGCCGGCATCCATGCTGAAGCCCGGAACGGCGCCCAAGGCCCGTACCGCCGCCAACGACGAGGTGGTCCGGGCCATCACCGAGGTGCTGACCCAGTTCTCGGTCGACGCGAAGGTCACCGGGTTCACCCGCGGACCGTCGGTCACCCGGTACGAGCTCGAGCTCGGGCCCGGCGTCAAGGTCGAGCGGGTCACGGCGCTCGCCAAGAACATCTCGTACGCCGTCGCCAGCAACGAAGTCACCATCCTGTCGCCGATCCCGGGCAAGAGCGCGATCGGCGTGGAGATCCCGAACAAGGACCGCGAGATCGTCTCGCTCGGCGACGTGATGCGCTCCGCTGCGGCGACGAAGTCCGAGCACCCGATGACCATCGGCCTGGGCAAGGACGTCGAGGGCGGCTTCGTGGTCGCGAACCTCGCGAAGATGCCCCACCTGCTGGTCGCCGGCTCCACCGGCTCCGGCAAGTCGAGCTTCGTGAACTCGATGATCACGTCGCTGCTCATGCGCGCCAAGCCCGCCGAGGTGCGCATGGTGCTCATCGACCCGAAGCGCGTCGAGCTCTCGATCTACGCGGGCGTGCCGCACCTCATCACGCCCATCATCACGAACCCGAAGAAGGCCGCCGAGGCCCTCGCCTGGGTCGTGAAGGAGATGGACATGCGGTACGACGACCTCGCGTCGTTCGGGTTCCGCCACATCGACGACTTCAACCGCGCCGTGCTCGCGGGCGAGATCATCCTGCCGCCGGGCAGCGAACGACGCCTGTCGCCGTACCCGTACCTGCTCGTCGTCGTCGACGAGCTCGCCGACCTCATGATGGTCGCCCCCCGCGACGTCGAGGACTCCATCGTGCGCATCACCCAGCTGGCACGCGCATCCGGCATCCACCTGGTGCTGGCCACGCAGCGGCCGTCGGTGGACGTCGTGACCGGCCTGATCAAGGCGAACGTGCCGTCGCGGCTCGCGTTCGCCGTGTCGTCCATGACCGACTCGCGGGTCATCCTCGACCAGCCCGGTGCCGAGAAGCTCATCGGCCAGGGCGACGCGCTCTTCATGCCGATGGGCGCCTCGAAGGCCATCCGCGTGCAGGGCGCGTGGGTGAACGAGGACGAGGTCGCCGACGTCGTCCAGCACGTGGTCGCGCAGGCCAGGCCCGAGTACCGCGACGACGTCGCCGCGGTCGCCGAGAAGAAGCAGATCGACTCCGACATCGGCGACGACCTCGAGCTGCTGCTCGCAGCCGCCGAGCTCGTGGTCAGCACCCAGTTCGGCTCCACCTCGATGCTGCAGCGCAAGCTGCGCGTCGGCTTCGCCAAGGCCGGCCGCCTGATGGACCTCCTGGAGTCGCGCGAGATCGTCGGCCCCTCCGAGGGATCCAAGGCCCGCGACGTGCTGGTCACCGTCGAGCAGTTGCCCGGCGTGCTCGCGCGACTGCGCGGCGAGGATGCTCCGGTGCAGGCCGGGGCCGCCGCGCCCCAGTACGATGAGGTCGAGGGCGGCTCTGACGAGGACGCCTGGCAGCTGACCGATCGGGAGTGATCCGCGTGGCCGATGAGCCCCCGGCCAAGCGGCCCAACCCGATGCGGGGCCGTGTCGCGAGCAAGGGCGACACGCCCGCCAGCAGCGGCAATGTGGCGAACATCATCACCGTCATCCGCATCCTGCTCGCCCCGGTCTTCATCTGGCTGCTGCTGACCGACGCGGGCGAGGACGGCGTGCTGCGGTACGTCGCCGCCGGCCTGTTCATCCTCGCGATCGCGACCGACAGCCTGGACGGGCAGCTCGCGCGGCGCCGCAACCTGGTGACCGACGCCGGCATCATCCTCGACCCGATCGCCGACAAGGCGCTTACCGGTGGGGCGCTCGTCGCGCTGTCGATCCTGGGCGAGCTGCCGTGGTGGATCACCGTCGTCATCCTGGTGCGCGAGTTCGGCATCACGATCTTCCGCTTCGCCTGGCTGCGGCGACGGGTCATCCCGGCCTCCCGCGGCGGCAAGCTGAAGACGGTGCTGCAGGCGGTGGCGATCTCGCTGTTCCTGGTGCCGACCTGGACCCTCGTCGGCGACTGGGTCTGGTGGGTGAACTGGACGGCGATGATCGCCGCGCTGGTGGTCACCGTCGTCACCGGCGTCGAGTACCTGGTGCAGGCGTGGCGGAGCAACCGCAGCCGGTGACCGATGCCGTCGCCGGCCTGCTGCGCCGGGGGTGGAGCATCGCGGTCGCCGAGTCGCTCACCGGCGGCCTGCTCACCGCCGAGCTCGTGGGGGTGCCGGGGGTCTCGGCGGTGCTGCGCGGCGGCGTCGTCGCCTACGACACGGCCGTGAAGGCCTCGGTGATCGGGGTGGATCAGGGGCTGCTGGATGCCCACGGTGCGGTCCACCCGCGAGTCGCCGAGCAGATGGCCGACCGCATCCGCGCCGCCCTGGCCGTGGGCGGCGAGCCCGCCCGCATCGGGCTGGCCACCACCGGGGTGGCGGGTCCCGACCCGCAGGACGGGCAGCCCCCGGGCACCGTCTTCCTCGGCTTCGCGGCGGGGGAGCGGGTCTGGTCGCGGCGCCTCGACCTCACCGGCGACCGGGCGGCCATCCGCGCGGCCGCGGTCTCCGAATCACTCACCGAGCTCCTCCGGATGGTGCGGGAATAGCGAGGGTTTCGGTCTCGTTACATCTGTCGAGTTCACAAGCACCGCACAGACATCAGTGGTTAGGGTTCTCGTGACGGTGACGCTAAGGTAGGTCACCCCGCGGAAGCGCTGACCGCTCGTCGGCACACACGAGAAGGAGGGTCCACATGGTTCTGGTTCGTCAGGAGATCGGTGACGTTCTTCGTGACTTCCGCCTGCAGAAGGGCCGCACCCTCCGCCAGGTGGCCAGCAAGGCGAGCGTGGCGCTCGGGTACCTGAGCGAGGTGGAGCGTGGCCAGAAGGAGGCCAGCTCCGAGATCCTCGCCTCGGTCGCCGACGCGCTCGACACGCCGATCTCGGTCATCATGCGCGAGGTGGGCGACCGCCTGGCCGTGATCGAGGGTCTCAACCCGATCCCGGACACGCTGCCCGATGACATGGTCGCCGAGTTCGACGGCGACCTCGTCGCCCGGTAGTCCGAACAGACGTCCGGAACGCCCCGGCCCCTCGTGGGCCGGGGCGTTCTGTCGTTCCCGGGTAGCTCGCGGGCGCCCCTTCCGCGCCCTAGCAGGAGCCCGTTTCTCGCCCTAGCCGGAGCTCGGCGCATCCGGACCCGGTTCGAAGGGGGTCCAGCCGTGCCACCGGGGGTCCGGCTCGACGTCGCGATCACCGCCGCGGATGCCGCTGGTCGCGTACCGTTGAGGGGTGCGCAAGTCCGAGTTCGCCTTCGCCGTCCGCGAGGAGTTCGGTGCGTACGGCAGCGTCATCACGCACGACCTGGTGCTGGGCGAGGTCGGAGGCCTGACCGCCGATCAGGCGCTGGCCGCGGGGGTCCCGCCCCGCGACGTGTGGCTGGCGCTCTGCGCCGCCGCCGAGGTGCCCCGCGAGCGGTGGTACGGCCGCGGCCGGCCGAAGCCGGATCCGGCGCGCTGACACGCCGTCCGAGCGCATCGAACATGCGTTCGATCGGTGCTAGCTTCTCCTCATCGTCTTCTCGAAGACGGGTTTCATCCACACCACGCGGCGTTGCACGACCGGATGTCGGACCACGGGCGTAGCGTGGCGATCAGTTCCACCAGCCTTTGTCGGGAGGCGGCGGCCCTTGCTCCATCGGGCCGCGGCGGATCGACAGCCTATGGGCAGCAACCATTTCGAACTCCTAGGGAGCCAGCAATGCCTACAGCAGCAGACCGCGAGAAGTCGCTCGAGACCGCGCTCGCACAGATCGACCGTCAGTTCGGCAAGGGCTCCGTCATGCGCCTCGGCGGCGACGAGCGCGCTCCCGTGGAGGTCATCCCGACGGGTTCGATCGCCCTCGACGTCGCGCTCGGCATCGGCGGCCTGCCGCGCGGCCGCATCATCGAGATCTACGGCCCCGAGTCGTCGGGTAAGACGACGCTCACGCTGCACGCGATCGCGAACGCGCAGCGCAACGGCGGCATCGCCGCGTTCATCGACGCCGAGCACGCGCTCGACCCCGACTACGCCGCGAAGCTCGGCGTCGACATCGACTCGCTGCTCGTCTCCCAGCCCGACACAGGTGAGCAGGCGCTCGAGATCGCCGACATGCTCGTGCGGTCCGGCTCGATCGACCTCATCGTCATCGACTCCGTCGCGGCGCTCGTGCCCCGCGCCGAGATCGAGGGCGAGATGGGCGACTCGCACGTCGGCCTCCAGGCCCGGCTGATGTCGCAGGCGCTCCGCAAGCTCACCGGTGGCCTCAGCTCCACCAACACCACGATGATCTTCATCAACCAGCTGCGCGAGAAGATCGGCGTGTTCTTCGGCAGCCCGGAGACGACCGCCGGCGGCAAGGCGCTCAAGTTCTACGCGTCGGTGCGCATGGACATCCGCCGCATCGAGACGCTGAAGGACGGCACCGACGCGGTCGGCAACCGCACCCGCGTCAAGGTCGTCAAGAACAAGATGGCCCCGCCCTTCAAGCAGGCCGAGTTCGACATCCTGTACGGGGTCGGCATCTCGCGCGAGGGCAGCCTCATCGATTTCGGCGTGGAGCACGAGATCGTCCGCAAGTCGGGCGCCTGGTACACCTACGACGGCGACCAGCTCGGCCAGGGCAAGGAGAACTCGCGCAACTTCCTGATCGAGAACCCCGAGATCGCCAAGGAGATCGAGCGCAAGATCATGGCGAAGCTCGGCATCGGCGTCGAGGGCAAGGCCGCGCAGGCTGCCGCCGTCGCCCCCAAGGCCGCGCCGGTCAAGGCCGCTGCGCCCGCCAAGGGCGGTCGTGCGGCCG
>DATMVL010000329.1:0-27636 GCA_035563175.1 Rhodoglobus sp.
GAGCCGTACCAGGCCGGTGTGCGCGGCATCGTGTTCGGTGTGCTCGCGCTGGTGTGGCTGGGATGGCGGCGACCGACCGGGCGGATCGCGCAAGCCGGCGCCGGTCGGCTGCGCAACCGGAAGCTGGCCGGCACCGCCGCGGTCGTAGCGGCGTCGGTCGTGCTCGGCGGGGCCGCCGCCTTCGTCACCGCGCCGCCGAACGACGAGCGCTTCGTGCTGCGCGAGGAGATCGAGCCGCCGTTCGACCCCCTGGACTACCCGAGCCCGATGGCCGGCTTCCGGCACTACACGAAGCAGGTCACCGACGACGTGCTCTTCACCGTCGAGGGACTCCAGCCCGGCGACCGCGTGCGCCTCGCGACGCTCGACGCGTACACCGGCAAGCTCTGGAACGTCACCGACCCGGCGACGAACGCGCAGGGGTCGGGCTCGTTCCAGCTCGTCGGGCGCGATCTGCCCGAGCCGGCCCTGATCACCCCGGACGCCCGGCGTGACGTGACGTTCACCATCCGCGACTACGACGACGTGTGGATCCCGTCGGTCGGCTATCCGACCGAGCTGCGGTTCACCGGCGGCGACGCCGCCGATTCGACCGACGACCTGCGCTACAACGACGCCACCGGTACCTCGGTGCTCACCAGCGGACTGCGCGAGGGCGACCGGTACACGATGGATGCCCAGGTGCAGCAGGCGTTCACGCCGGACGAGCTCGCCGAGGTGCAGACGGCAGACGTCGAGTTGAGCCCGGCCGACGGCGTGCCCGACGTCGTCACCGTGCGCGCGCAGGAGTACATCGGCAATGTGCAGGGCCCGATCGACCAGCTGAAGACACTCGAGCGCACCCTCGTCGACACCGGCTTCCTCAGCCACGGGCGGGCGTCGGATGCCGTGCCGTCGCGAGCCGGCCACGGTGCCGACCGCATCACCGACCTGTTCGAACGCAGCCAGATGGTGGGCGACCAGGAGCAGTACGCCACCGCGTTCGCGCTGATGGCCCGTACCCTGGGCTACCCGTCGCGCGTGGTCATGGGCTTCGCTCCGGAGGTCGCCGAGGGCGCCGGCACGATCGAGGTGACGGGCGACGACGTCACCGCCTGGGTCGAGGTGGCGTTCGACGGCGTCGGATGGGTCTCGTTCGATCCGACGCCGGAGGAGACCGACATCCCACAGGACCAGGTGCCGAAGCCGCGATCCGAGCCTCAGCCGCAGGTGCGGCAGCCGCCGCGCGTCGACAACGACGACGAGGACCTGCTGTCGCCGGTGGAGCTCGAGGAGACCGACGACGACGACAACGGCCTGCCCTTCAACCTGCCCGCGTGGGTCTGGGTGCTGGCGCTCAGCATCCTGATCCCGGCGGCGCTGTTCTCCATACCCCTGCTCGTCATCGGCGCGATCAAGGCACGTCGAGCCAAGCGACGGCGCACCCGCGGGGCGGGGCACGAGCGCATCGCGGGGGCGTGGGAGGAACTGGCCGACCGGTACTCCGAGCTCGGATACGCGGTGCCGCCGAAGCAGACGCGTCTGATGGTCGCGACCCGACTCGAGCAGCAGCTCGGCACCGACGCCCCCCGGCTCCGCCCCCTCGCCGTGCGGACCGACGAGGCCGTGTTCTCGGGCGCCGAGATCGGCGACGACCGCAGCGAGCAGGTCTGGACCGAGGCCATGGCCGCGGTCGAGGTCGCCCGCGCCGGCCTCACCCGCGGCCGTCGTCTGCTCGCCCGTTTCCGCATGCGCAAGGCGCGCGACTGGGTGTCGCGGGTCGCACCGACCTCCGAGAGCGAGCGATGAAACTCAAGCTCACCCTGCAGCGGCCGTCCGGCCCCGAGGCCGACATCGTCGTCACGACGGATGCCGCGGCGACCGTCGGCGACATCGCGACGGCGATCGCGTCGGTCGATCCGCACCGATCGACCACACCCTCCGGCCCGGGGACCATCCGCATCGCCGATGCGTCCGGCGCCCAGACGGTGCTGGAGCCCACCGTGGCGATCGGCGAGGCCGCGCTCGGGTCGGGCGCGAACGTCGCGATCGTGCCGCCGGGATCGGCGGCGCCGCAGAAGACGGCGATCGCCGCGGTGCTTACCGTGATCGAGGGACCCGACCGCGGGAAGACGTTCGATCTGCCGGTCGGCACGCGCTACCTCGGGCGGGATGTCGGCCTCGCCGATGTCGTGCTCTCCGACCCGCTCGTCTCCAAGCGCCACGCCCGTCTCGACGTGTTCACGCACGCGATCCGGCTCGTCGACCTGAACTCCGCGAACGGCCTCGAGGTCGACGGGGGTCTGGTGACGCGCGTCGATCTCGAGGACGGCGCCACCGTGCGCGTCGGCGATACGGTGCTGCAGGCGCAGATCGCCGAGGTCGACGAGGCGAGCACGCTGCAGCACGTCGGTCCCGTCGCGTTCACGCGCTCACCGCGCGTGGACCGGCGGTACCCGGGCCTCAAGCTCAAGGCGCCGCTGTTCCCGAGCGAGCAGGACAAGCAGCCGTTCCCGTGGCTGGTGATCGCCGCGCCGCTCATCATCGGACCGGTGATGTTCATCGCGACGCAGAATCCGATGTCGCTGCTGTTCGTGGCGCTGTCACCGTTGCTGGTCATCGGCAACTACGTCGCTCAGCGCTCGACCCGGAAACGCAAGCAGAAGCTCGACTTCGAGAAGTTCGACTCCCGGTTCGAGAGCCTGGCGAAGCAGCTCGCCGACGAGCGCGAGACGGAGCGATCGGTTCGTCAGCAGGAGGTACCGGGAACGCGAGAGGTCTACGACGACGCGATGCGGCTGGGCCCGATGCTCTGGACCCGCCGCCCCGAGCACTGGCAGTTCCTGACGCTCAACTTCGGTCGCGGCTCGCTGCCCTCCCGGACGACGGTGATGCTGAACGGCGAGGAGAACGCGCTGCCGGAGCCGCTCGCCAGGATGCAAGCGCTGGTCGCGCAGTACGAGGAGGTCGACGACGTGCCGGTCGCCGAGAGCCTGTTCTCGGCCGGCGCCATCGGCGTCGTCGGACCGACGGATGCGGCGGCCTCGTTCGCGCGGGGCCTGCTGGTGCAGGCGACCGGGTTGCACTCACCGGCCGAACTCGTCATCGCATCCATCGTGAGCCCCGGCTGGACCGCGGAGTTCGAATGGCTGAAGTGGCTGCCGCACACCGCTTCGGTGCACAGCCCCATCAGCGGCACTCACCTCGCGAACAGCGCCGCCACCGGCAACGCCCTGTTGTCGGCACTCGAGGAGCTCGTCGCGCAGCGCTCCAAGAAGCCGACCGAGCGCGGCGCCGTGAACATCCGCGACTCGGCCATCGTCGCCGGCGCGAACGCCGGAGAGGGCGGCAAGAGCACGCAGCCACCTTCCTCGCCGACGCCGGCCGTCGTGGTCGTGATCTCCGATGACGCGCCGGTCGATCAGGCCCGGCTCGTGCAGATGGCGGAGCGCGCCGCCGATGCCGGCGTGTTCCCGATCTGGGTGTCGCAGCGGATGCAGGGGGTCCCCGCTGTCGCGCGCACCTTCGTGCGCACCGAGACCGGCGACACCGCCAGCGTGAGCTTCGTGCGCGTCGGTGAGACCGGCATCGAGGTGGTCGGAGAGCCGATCAGCCGGGTCGAGGCCCTCGCCTTCGCCAAGCGCATCGCCCCGGTGTTCGATGCCGGAGCCGTGCTCGACGATTCGAGCGACCTGCCCCGCACCGTCTCGATGCTCAACCTGCTCGGCACCGACATCGCCGAGAAGGGGAGCGTCGCGGCGGAGCGCTGGCGGCAGAACGACTCCATCCACGACCGCAGCGGCGTGCTCCGCCCGCGCCGAGCCGGTCGGCTGCGCGCGCTGGTCGGCTCCGCCGGGGTCGACGCGATGCATCTGGACCTGCGCACCCAGGGCCCGCATGCGCTCGTCGGCGGCACGACGGGTTCCGGGAAGTCGGAGTTCCTGCAGGCGTGGGTGCTCGGCATGGCCGCCGAGTACAGCCCCGACCGTGTCACGTTCCTGTTCGTCGACTACAAGGGCGGATCGGCCTTCGCGGAGTGCACGAACCTCCCGCACGCGGTCGGCCTGGTGACCGACCTCTCGCCGCACCTGGTCCGGCGCGCCCTCACCTCGCTGCGGGCCGAGCTGCACCACCGCGAGCACCTGTTCAACCGCAAGAAGGTCAAAGACCTCATCGAGTTCGAGAAGTCCGGGGATCCCGAGGCGCCGCCGGCGCTGATCCTCGTGATCGACGAGTTCGCGGCCCTCGCCAAGGAGGTGCCGGAGTTCGTCGACGGCGTGGTCGACATCGCGCAGCGCGGGCGTTCGCTGGGCATCCACCTCATCATGGCGACGCAGCGGCCGGCCGGCGTGATCAAAGACAACCTGCGTGCGAACACCAACCTGCGCATCGCCCTGCGGATGGCGGATGAAGCCGACTCGCAGGATGTGGTGGGCGACAAGGTGGCTGCCCACTTCGACCCCGGGTTGCCCGGTCGCGGCATCGCGAAGACGGGCCCGGGGCGGCTCACGGCGTTCCAATCCGCATACGCGGGCGGGTGGACGACGGACGAGCCCCAGCGGCCGGCCATCAACGTGGCTGCCCTGCGGTTCGGTGCGGAACTCACTTGGGAAGGCGACCAGGAGAGCAAACCCGATCTGCCGGCCGACCAGGGACCGAACGATCAGAAGCGCCTCGTGGCCGCACTCGTCGAAGCGGCGAGGGTCGCCGACATCCCACCGCCCCGGCGCCCGTGGCTCGACGAACTCGCGACCGCTTTCGACCTCACCAAGCTGCGGCAGCGCACGGACACCGAGCTCGTGCTCGGCGTCAGCGATATCCCGGAGGCCCAGCGGCAGGATGTCGCGGTCTTCAAGCCGGACACCGAGGGCCACATGGCGATCTACGGGACCGGCGGCTCCGGCAAGACGGTCGCCCTGCGGACGCTCGCCGCGGTCGCCGGGATCACGCCCCGCGGCGGCCCGGTGAACGTGTATGCGCTCGACTTCGCCGGCAACGGTCTCAGGATGCTGTCGCAGCTTCCGCATGTCGGTGCCGTCATCCCGGGCGACGACCAGGAACGGGTCATCCGACTCCTGCGGACGCTGCGCGACGAGATGGCGTCGCGTTCGGAGCGGTACGCCCTGGTGAACGCTTCCACGGTCACCGAGTACCGTGCGATCGCCGGCAAACCCGACGAGCCGCGGATCCTCGTGCTGCTCGACGGGTTCCCCGCGTTCCGAAGCGACTTCGAGGCGACCACGGCGACGGCGGTCTGGTATCAGACGCTGCTCGACATCCTCACGGAGGGGCGTCAGGTGGGGATCCACGTGGTCATCACCGCCGACCGGCCGGGGAGCGTCGCTTCAGCTGTGAGCGCTGCCATCCAGAAGCGGATCGTGCTGCGGCTCGCCGACGAGACGTCGTACAGCATCCTGGACGCACCCAAGGACGTGCTCGACAGCACGTCGCCTGCCGGCCGGGCTGTCGTGGACGGGTTCGAGACGCAGATCGCGGTGATCGGGGGCACGGCCAACGCGGTCGAGCAGTCCAAGGCGACCGCGGCGCTGGGCGAGGCGATCACGCGCACCGGGCGCAAGCCGGCGCCTCCGGTCGGAGCGCTTCCGCGGGAGTACGGGCCCTCCTCCCTGCCACCCGCGCTGAGCGGGCAGCCGGTGCTCGGCCTCTCGGACGTCGACCTCGGCCCGATCGGGTTCGACCCCGTCGGCGCCTTCCTGCTGGGCGGCCCCCCCGCCAGCGGCCGGAGCAACGCGCTCGCCTGGCTCGTCGCGAGCGTCGAGCGATCCGGTGCCACGCGGAGCTTCTACCTCGGCAATCCGAGGTCGCCGCTCGCGTCGCGCTCCGGCTGGGCTGGCACGGCGACGAAGGTCGACGAGGTCGCCGACCTGGCGCGGACGATCACCACCGAGCTCGCCTCGGCATCAGACGCGCCCAAGATCATGGTGGTGCTCGAGGGGATCGGCGATTTCCTCTCCAGTCCCGCGGATTCGCCGCTGGTCGAGCTCATCAAGGCGATCAAGCGCTCCAACCACTTCCTCGTCGCGGAGGCGGAGACGGGCGCGTGGAACTCCTCCTGGCCGCTGCTGGCCGAGGTGAAGGGAGCCCGTACGGGTCTGCTGCTCCAGCCGGAGACGATGGAGGGCGAGATGCTGCTGCGCACGGCGTTCCCCCGCGTGGCGCGCGCCGATTTCCCGGTCGGTCGGGGTTTCTTCGTCGCGCGCGGCCGTGCCGTGCGCGTGCAGCTGCCCATCGCCGAGGGGTAGCGGGACGTCATGGGGAGCGGTCCCCATCGACGGAGGAAAACTCGGTGAGTATCGTCGGAGTATCAAGCAAGGCCGCCCGTCAGGCGCGGCGGAGATCCTGAAGGGGACCGTACGTCATGAGCAACATCAACGTCAGCTACGACAGCATCAACAACGCCGCCGCTCGTCTCGACCAGGGCCGTGACGAGCTGAACCTCAAGGTTCAGGAGCTCAACACCCTCATCAACAACCTGGTGAGCGACGGCTTCGTCACCTCGCAGGCCTCGGGCGCGTACCAGTCCGCGTTCGAGCAGTACAGCTCGGGTGCGCGTCAGACGATCGACGGCCTCACCGGTCTCTCGGACTTCCTGCGCCGTACCGCGCAGACCCTGCAGGAGACCGACCAGGCGATCGCCGGTTCCATCCGCTGACATCCACGTACGAGCAAGGGCCGATCCGCGACAGCGGACCGGCCCTTGCTCGTACGTGCCGGAACTAGTCGAGCGGGGCGCGGATGGCGCCCTCGGATACCTCGGGGATCGGGTCGAAGGTGCCCAACGCGACGTCCTCGCCGTCGCACGTGCCCGAGCCGCCGCGGATCTCGTCGAGTTTCAGCCGACCACCGTCCTCGACGATCACCAGTCGCACCGGCAGCGCCTGCACTCCCTCGACCGTCGGCTCCGGGTGGTCCGCGGAGACGTACCACTGGCTGGACACGTCGCACATCACCACATCGGCCCCGGCGCCGTCGCCATGCTCCTCGACGGCGAGCACCGAACGGGGAAGCGGCCCCGCCCACACGATGCGATCTTCGGCATCCTCGAACTCCGCACGGTGGCTCTCGTAGATCTCCTCGATCCGCGACTGCGTGGTCGACTCGGTCAACTGCGCGATCGTGAAGTCGTTCGCGTTGGTGGCCAGTACGAAGCCGAGGATCGCCTCACGCGCCGCCCGCGCGTACGGGTCGTCCTCCAACCCGCCCGACGGGGGTGCCGGCTCCCATCTGACGTCCGGTGTGTCCAGTTCGGTCGGCCCGGCGGGCGAGCAGGAGCTCAATGCGAGAACGGCCAAGGCGGCCGCGCTGAGCGCGACCGCCTTCCCGGCACTTCCGGCCATCACTGATAGAGCTCCCATTCGACGTACCCGTCCCAGTCGTCGACACGACCCGCCCAGGCCTCGACGCTGTCGTCGAAGCCCTGGGTCACCGTGTCGAAGTAGTTGTAGTCGAAGACGCTGCCGTCCTCCTGCACCCATGATCCCAGGCGCTCTTGCAGTGCGGCCCCGTTCTCGGCGTACCACTGGTTGCGCGAGTCCGCGTCGCCCGGCGCGGGGATGCCGTCCAGCATCGGCTGGTACCCGTCCGTACCGGCGTTCGCGGCGTCCATGGCCGAGAAGTACTCGTAGACCGAGCTGGCGATGGTGAATCGCGCCGAGTCTGCGAGCTCGCCGTCCTGAGCGCTCTGGAAGTTCGAGACCGCCTGGTCGGCTTGATCCGCCCACCAGCCGGCGATCGCGTCCGATCCGCCCCCGGTGACATGCCCCAGTGCCACACCCTGGCCCCAGTTCAGCACGAACTCCGCGCCGCCTCCGACCAAGGAGCCGATGCCGGGGATCGGGATGGCGCCGAGCACTCCGGTGATGCCCGAGACGATCGCCTCGCGTTCCGCGTCCGCATCCTGCCCGCTCTGGATCTCCTGACCGGCCATCGAGCCCTCGAAGGCCGCTTGCAGGTCGAGCATGCGGTCGAGCGCGATCTGGATGTCGTTGGGGTCGGAGCTGCTCATCGCCATGTTCAGCAGCGTCTCCTGGTAGGAGGACACCCCCCAGCTCATGACCTCGTAGCCGCTCTCGGAGCTGCCGGCCCGCCCCATGAAGACGGCGAGCTGATCCTCGCTGAGGACGGGCACCCACGTGCCGTCAGGCAGCTGCTGGGCGCCGCCGGTGATGTCGCCGAACAGGTCGCCGTTGATCGGATACTGCGCGAGCCCGGGGAGGTGCACCACGAACCCGCCGGCGAGCGCAGCGCTCGCGCGATCGCTGATGTTGTCCGGCGTGAAATCGCCGTTCGTCACCAGCGCCTGCATGATGTCGGACGAGAGGATCGCCGCCTGCTCGGGGTTCGCCGGTCCGTCCACGCCCGGGAACATCGGTCCGCCGTCGGCCTGCTGGCTGCCGAACCAGAGCTCGCTGAGCCCTTCGAACCGATCGAGGGTGAGATAGCCCGGCTGTTCGCGGCCGTTCTCGTACCAGTACAGGTGCTCGTAGCGGTCGTGGTACCAGTACTGCACGCGGTCGTCGCCGAGCCCATCGGCCGTGAGCCACTCGTACGCCGCGTTCGGGTACTCGCCGAGCGTGGAGAAGATCGGCCCCGAGGCGTCGAGCACTCGGTTGCCCTCGTCGCCGAATTCCTGCACGGCCAGCCATGAGCCGCCGAACGGGTCGTTGTTGGTCCAGGTGAACAGCTCCTCGCGCTCGAGGCGGTCGACGGCATTCGCCGCGGCGATCGCCAGGGTCTCACCGAGTGGGCTGTTCGCGCTGTCCGCGAAGAGATAGCCGATCTCGTCGCCGGACTCGAGGCGGTTGTCGAACATCCCGTCGGTGAAGTCCTCGGCCGTGCGCTCGGACCAGTTGCGTGACCCGACCGAGAGCCCGGAGCGGGTGAGGGCCGCCAGTGCGACGGCTGCGGCCGCGTTCATCGGGTCGTTGGCGCCCCAGTCGCCGAGCGCGTTGATGAGGTCGACCGTTCCGTCGCCGCCCAGCGCGTCGAAGTGGCGGGACATGATCGTCTCGTCGCCGCCGTAGAGCTGCATGAGAGCGGTGAGGGCCGCCGCATCCTCCGGATCGACCGGACCCTCGCCGATCCCGCGCGCCAGGTCGGTCATCATCTGCTGCACGGCGGCCGTGTTGCCGACCTGATCCATGTCGGTGAAGCCGGCGGCGACGAGCGCGCTGTAGACGGCCGGCCAATCGCCCGGGAGGGCGCCGTTCACGGCCGAGACGAGGGCGCTGTCGGCGTCTTCCCGCTGGCCCGCGAGGATGCCGAGCTGACGCTGCGCCTCCTCGACGTCGCGCTGAGCGTTCGTCTGATTCTGCCGGATCTGGTCCAACTGCTCCTGCGTCGGATCCTGGCTCGTGACGTAGGACATGTTCGCTCGGCGCTCGGCGTCCCAGAGCTGTTGACGCCACGGCTCGGCCGCGGACTTGATGGAGGACACGGTCGATCGGTAGGTGTCGATCGCGGTGCTCACGGTGCCGAACACGCCGGCGAGGTCGACGACCTTCTGCCGCCCGGTGGTGAGGCGACCACGCCACGCGTCGGTGGAGACGCCCGACCAGACGTCGGCGTTGACGGCTTGATCAGCCGACAGCACGTTCTCGGCGACGGTGTCCGCCGTCGTCCGCTTCGTGCCCAGGTCCGTCGCGGCGCTGCTCATCTGACCGAGATCGCCGTCGCCCGGGTTCTCATTCGTCCAGCTCATCAGTACGCCGTCAATCCGCCCCGCGCCGACACATTCGCGCCGGTGCTCTCGTCCCAATCCCCGTACGTCCGCGCTGCCGCCTTG
This sequence comes from Rhodoglobus sp., assembly GCA_035563175.1. Lineage (GTDB taxonomy): Bacteria > Actinomycetota > Actinomycetes > Actinomycetales > Microbacteriaceae > Rhodoglobus. The sequence continues at coordinate 9,785 of DATMVL010000329.1, forward strand.
GCGTCGGTGGCGGACTGGTACAGGTTGTGCTGCGCGATGAGCGAGTTGGCGTTCGCCCATACGTTGAAGCTCTCGATCGCCGCGATCACGCTGTTGCTCTGGCAGTTGCCGATGTCAGCGGCCTGGCCGCGCGGGATCTCGTTCGAGGCGGACTGGATGGACTGCGCGGCGGTGCCGAGCGCCTCTCCATCTATCGTCAAGTTGTCAGGCATGCCCGAAGTTCCTTTCCCCACCGGAGGTCTCCTCACGAGTGTACGGATGGCGCCAGGCGGCGCCGATGGGGAGCGGTCCCCATAGCTCGGCTAGCATCGGTCGTCGGAGCACCTCCTCGGGGAAAGGGACCGGCTGTGGCTGACGACGACGGCTTCATCGGGCTGCCGCCGGGCATGGAGCCCCCGAACGTCGACACCGACTCGGCCACGATCCGCCGCGAGCGCACCGAGCGGGTGCGCGAGGCGGAGCCCATCGTGTTCTTCCCCGCGGCGCCGGGCGCGGCGCCGCCCGCGCCCGAGGTGCCGGCCCCGGTCGCGGTTCCTCCGGCCCCGGTCGACACGATCGTCCCGGTGGACGCCGACCCGGCCGCTCCCCGTCGTGCTGCACCGGCCTGGCGACTCCACGTACCCGGCCACGACGGACCCGTGCTCGTCGACGGCGCACTGTTCCTGGGTCGCAACCCGGCGGTCCCCGCGGGCGAGACCGGCGCGACCCTCGCGGTCGACGACCCCGCGAAGTCGGTGAGCAAGACGCACGCCGTGGTCGACGCGGATGCCCGGGGCCTGTGGGTACGCGACCTCGACTCCACGAACGGCGTCTGGGTGGTGCCCGCGGGCGAGGACGCGACCGAGGTGAAGCCGGGGGAGCGCACGCCGGTGCCGCACGGCGCCGAGCTGGAGCTCGGCGACTTCGTCATCAGGGTCGAACACGCCTGAGTGATACCCTGGTGCTCTCATGCGGTTCGAACGACTTCTCCTTCGTCGCCGCGGCGAGGCCTGATTCCGGCCTGAACTCGCCGCGGAGTTGCGACGTGGGCCGATCACTCGATCGAAGAAGGAAGCATCATGAGCAGCACTCCGCGCACGCTGGCAGAGAAGGTCTGGGCCGATCACCTGGTCAAGAAGGGTGAGAACGGCGAGCCCGACCTGATCTACATCGACCTGCACCTGGTGCACGAGGTCACCAGCCCGCAGGCGTTCGACGGACTCCGGATGGCCGGCCGCCCCGTCCGCCGTCCCGATCTGACGATCGCGACCGAGGATCACAACACGCCCACGATCGGCATCGACAAGCCCATCGCCGACCTGACCAGCCGCACCCAGATCGAGACGCTGCGTCGCAATGCGGCCGAGTTCGGCATCCGGCTGCATTCCCTGGGCGACGTCGAGCAGGGCATCGTGCACGTCGTCGGCCCGCAGCTCGGGCTGACCATGCCGGGCATCACCGTCGTCTGCGGCGACTCGCACACCTCCACCCACGGCGCGTTCGGCGCGATGGCGTTCGGCATCGGCACCAGCGAGGTCGAGCACGTCATGGCCACGCAGACGCTGCCGCTGAAGCCCTTCAAGACGATGGCGATCACGGTCGAGGGCGAGCTGAAGCCCGGCGTGACGGCGAAGGACATCATCCTGGCGGTCATCGCCCAGATCGGCACCGGCGGTGGCCAGGGCTACGTGCTCGAGTACCGCGGCAGCGCCATCCGGTCGCTCTCGATGGAGGGCCGCATGACGATCTGCAACATGTCGATCGAGGCCGGCGCCCGTGCGGGCATGGTCGCGCCCGACCAGATCACCTACGACTAACTGAAGGGCCGCCCGCACGCCCCGGAGGGCGAGGACTGGGATGCGGCGGTCGCCTACTGGGAGACGCTGCGCAGCGACGACGACGCGGTCTACGACGCCGAGGTCTTCCTCGACGCGAACACGCTGGAGCCGTTCGTCACCTGGGGCACCAACCCGGGTCAGGGCGTCTCGCTGAGCGACGTCGTGCCGCATCCGGAGTCGTTCAGCGACCCCAACGACCGCGCCGCCGCCGAGCGGGCGCTCGAGTACATGGACCTGGCGCCGGGTACCCCGCTCAAGGAGGTGCCGGTCGACGCCGTGTTCATGGGTTCGTGCACGAACAGCCGCATCGAGGATCTGCGCGCCTTCGCGTCGATCATCAAGGGCCAGAAGAAGGCCGACGGCGTGCGGGTCATGGTGGTGCCGGGCTCGGCCCGGGTGCGCATCGAGGCCGAGGCCGAGGGCATCGACAAGATCGTCGAGGAGTTCGGCGGCGAGTGGCGGTTCGCCGGCTGCTCGATGTGCCTCGGCATGAACCCCGACCAGCTCGCGCCGGGGGAGCGCTGCGCGTCCACCAGCAACCGCAACTTCGAGGGCCGGCAGGGCAAGGGCGGCCGCACGCACCTGGTGTCGCCCGTCGTCGCCGCGGCCACCGCCATCCGCGGCACGCTGTCGAGCCCGGGCGACCTCAGCGTCGCCGACGGCACCAAGGCGCCGGCGCACCGCGCGGAGGTGGGGGTCTGATGGAGAAGATCTCCACTCTGACGGGCATCGGCGTGCCGCTGAAGCGCAGCAACGTCGACACCGACCAGATCATCCCCGCCGAGTTCCTCAAGCGGGTCACCAAGACCGGTTTCGACGACGCGCTGTTCTACGGGTGGCGGCAGGATCCCGAGTTCATCCTCAACCGCGAGCCGTACTCGCACGGCAGCATCCTCGTCGCCGGCCCCGACTTCGGCACCGGCTCGAGCCGTGAGCACGCGGTGTGGGCGCTGCGGGACTACGGTTTCCGCGCGGTGCTGAGTGCGCGGTTCGGGGACATCTTCCGCGGCAACTCCGGCAAGCAGGGGCTGCTCACCGGGGTCATCTCCGAATCCGACCTCGAGACGATCTGGATGATCATGGACGAGCAGCCGGGAATAGAGCTCTCGGTCGACCTCGTTGCCAAGAAGGTGACCGTCGGCAAGTCCCAGTTCTCCTTCGAGATCGACGACTACACTCGCTGGCGTTTGCTCGAAGGGCTCGACGACATCGGCCTGACCATGCGGGACGAGGCGGCCATCACCGACTTCGAGACCCGCCGCGAGAGCTGGCGGCCCACCACGCTGCCGGCGCGATAGACACGAGGTGCCATGAACTCCCTGACGAAGGACGCCCAGCTGGCAGCCGAGGCGGTCGGCCTCTCCTCCGACAGCATCGTCATCCACGGCGGCAAGCCGCTGAAGGGCCGCGTCGACGTGCGAGGCGCCAAGAACCTCGCCACCAAGGCCATGGTCGCCGCCCTCCTCGCCGACACCCCGAGCGTGCTGAAGGACGTGCCCGACATCTCCGACGTCACGGTCGTCACCAACATGCTCGGCGCCTACGGCGTCGCCGTGTCGAGCCCGGAGCCCGGCACCCTGCTGCTCGACCCCGCGAACGTGCTCAAGGCGCAGTTCCACGAGATCGACGCGCTCGCCGGCTCCAGCCGCATCCCGATCCTGTTCTGCGGGCCGCTGCTGCACCGCCTGGGCGAGGCGCTCATCCCGGACCTCGGTGGATGCCGCATCGGCGACCGTCCGATCAATTTCCACATGGATGCCCTGCGTGCGTTCGGCGCGGTCGTCGACAAGTCGTACGAGGGCATCCGCCTCACCGCCCCGAACGGTCTCAAGGGCGCCAACATCGACCTGCCCTACCCGAGCGTCGGCGCCACGGAGCAGGTGCTGCTCACCGCGGTGCTCGCCGAGGGCGTCACCGAGCTCAAGAACGCGGCGATCGAGCCCGAGATCATGGACCTCATCGCGATCCTGCAGAAGATGGGCGCGATCATCAACGTCGAGCCCAACCGCGTCATCTTCATCGAGGGCGTGGAGAAGCTGCAGGGCTACTCGCACCGCGCGCTGTTCGACCGCAACGAGGCCGCGAGCTGGGCATCCGCCGCCCTCGCCACCGGCGGCGACATCTTCGTCGCGGGGGCGAAGCAGCAGGAGCTGATGACGTTCCTCAACATCTACCGCAAGGTCGGCGGCGCGTTCGACATCCACGAGGACGGCATCCGCTTCTACCACCCGGGCGGCGAGCTCAAGCCCGTCGTGGTCGAGACCGACGTGCATCCCGGCTTCATGACCGACTGGCAGCAGCCGCTCATCGTCGCGCTGACCCAGGCCACCGGCCGGTCGGTGGTGCACGAGACGGTGTACGAGAACCGGTTCGGATTCACGGATGCGCTGATCGAGATGGGCGCAGACATCACCGTGCACAAGGAGGGCCTCGAGTCCGTCACCCGCCGGGTGCCGCGGCGCCCCCTGGAGCAGGCGGCCGTGATCAACGGCCCGACCCCGCTGCACGGCGCCGACATCGAGATCCCCGACCTGCGCGGTGGGTTCAGCCACCTCATCGCCGCCCTGACCGCCTCCGGCACCTCGACGGTGTCGAACATCGGCATCATCAGCCGCGGCTACGAGCACTTCATCGACAAGCTGCGCGACCTGGGCGCCGACTTCGAGTACGGGGCGTGAGCCGGAGCGAGAAGACCTTCGGCTGGCGCTCGCTGGCCGCGGTGGTCATCCCGTTCCTGCTGCTCGTCGGCCGGTACCGCATCGTCGGCACCGGCCGCGTGCCCAGGAGCGGGGCGTTCATCGTCTCGCCCAACCACATCACCAACATCGACCCGCTGGTCTCCGCGTACGCGGTCTGGCGGGCCGGGCGGGTGCCGCGCTTCCTCGCCAAGGCCTCGCTGTTCAAGCTGCCCGTGGTCGGCGGCATCCTGCGCGCTACCGGACAGATCCCGGTCGAGCGGGCGGGCAAGTCGCGTGAGGGCGACCCCCTGCAGGCGGCGTCGAAGCTCGTCGACGACGGCCTCGCGGTGATCGTCTACCCGGAGGGCACGCTGACGCGCGACCCCGACCTGTGGCCGATGCGCGGCAAGTCGGGCGCCGTGCGCCTCGCGCTGGACCACGGCGTGCCGATCTACCCGATGGCGATCTGGGGCGCCCAGGAGATCCTGCCTCGCTACTCGGCCAAGCTCTCGCTGTTCCCGCGCAAGGATGTCGACATCGTCTTCGGCGAGCCGGTCGACCTGTCGAGGTGGGCCGATCAGCCCCGCACGCCGCAGCTGTACATCGAGGCGACCAACGCGGTGATGCAGGCCATCACGGCGCTGTTGCAGGAGGTGCGCGGCGCGCAGGCGCCCGAGCACCGCTGGGATCCCGCCGAGCACGGGCAGAGCGAGTTCGGTCGGCCGTAGGGGCTCCGAACCGGAGCAGCGAGCGGTGCGATGTCGCGCATCTCGCGCGCCGTTCGAGCGCCCCCGCCCGGGCAGTGGTGCGAATATGCGCTCGCGCCGCCCCGTCGACAGCACTTCGGCACTTCTCGCGCATCGGCTCGGCACGAGTACGGGAGGTCGAAGCCGGCACGGCAGAATGGAGCGGTGACCGACATCGCCGCCGCCCCTGCCAAGCGCGTCGCGGTGCTCGGCGCCGGATCGTGGGGCACCACGTTCGCCAAGATCCTCGCCGACGGCGGCAGCGACGTCGCGCTGTGGGCACGCCGCCCGGAGCTCGCCCGCGAGATCACCCAATCGAAGCGCAACAGCGACTACCTGCCCGGCATCAATCTGCCGCGCGGCCTGTGGTCCAGTTCCCGCCTGCCCGAGGTGCTCGACGGCGCCGAGCAGGTCTACTTCTCCGTGCCGTCCCAGTCGCTGCGCGAGAACCTGCGCATCGTGCGCGAGCTGATCCCCGCCGACATCCCCATCGTGTCGCTCATGAAGGGCGTCGAGAAGGGCACCGGCGCGCGGATGAGCGAGGTGCTGCGCCAGGAGCTCGGCGTCGACGGTGAGCGGATCGCCGTCGCATCCGGACCCAACCTGGCGCTCGAGATCGCCAAGGAGCAGCCGACCGCCGCGGTCATCTCCTCGGACAGCCTGGAGACCGCCACCGTCGTCGCCATGACGGCGTCGAACCCGTACTTCCGCTCGTTCGTCAACACGGACGTGATCGGCACCGAGTTCGGCGGCGTGCTCAAGAACCTCATCGCGGTGGCCATCGGCATCGTCGACGGCGTCGGCTACGGCGAGAACACCAAGGCATCCATCATCACGCGCGGTCTCGCCGAGATGACGGACTTCGCGGTCGCGTACGGCGGACGCGCCGAGACCCTCGCCGGGCTGGCCGGTCTCGGCGACCTCATCGCCACCTGCGAGTCGTCGCTCTCGCGCAACAACACCGCGGGGCGGCTGCTGGGTCAGGGCTACAGCTACTCCGAGGTGATCCGGCAGATGAACCAGACCGCCGAGGGGCTCTCGTCGGTCGCGCCGGTGCTCGAGCTCGCGCTCGCGAAGGGCGTGCAGATGCCGATCGTCAGCCAGGTGGCCGAGGTGCTGGCCGGTACGCTGGCACCGCGCGACATCGCGCCGCACCTCACCACCGACGACATCCCGCAGGGGGAGTGACCTTGGCCAGAACGACCGTCGCACTGCTCTTCGGCGGTCGCTCCTCCGAGCACACCATCAGCTGCTCGACCGCCGCCGGGGTGCTGAGCGCCATCGACCGCGACAAGTACGACGTGCTGCCGATCGGCATCACCCGAGACGGCGCCTTCACCCTGCAGCCCGACGACGCCGACCTGTTCGCGATGAACCCGGACGACATGCCGCAGGTCCGCGACAACGGCACACGGGTGCTGTTCCCGTCGTCGGCCGCGACGCGGGAGTTCAGAGTGCTGGAGCGGTCGGGCATCCGCTCGCTCGGCGACGTCGACATCGCGTTCCCGATCCTGCACGGGCCGTGGGGCGAGGACGGCACCGTCCAGGGGATGCTCGAGCTGCTCGGCATGCCCTACGTCGGCAACGGGGTGCTCGCCTCCGCCCTCGGCATGGACAAGCATTTCGCCAAGACCGCGCTCGAGGCCGCCGGCATCACCGTCGCGCCGTGGGTGACGGTCGCGCCGGGCGACTGGACGGACCGGACGCGGCAGCGCGCTCAGGCACTCGGCCTGCCGGTGTTCGTGAAGCCCGCCCGGGCGGGCTCGTCGGTCGGCGTCACGAAGGTGACCGACTGGGATCAGCTGGATGCGGCCCTCGAGGTCGCGTGGGCCGAGGACTCGAAGGCGCTCATCGAGCAGGCGATCGACGGTCGCGAGATCGAGTGCGGCGTGCTCTCGGCCCGCGACGGCGGAACGCCGCGCGTCTCCCTGCCGGGCGAGATCATCGTCACCGGCCGCGACTTCTACGACTTCGAGGCCAAGTACCTCGACGACTCCGCCGCCCAGCTCGTGTGCCCGACGCAGCTGCAGGATGGCGAGCTGTTCGAGATGCAGCGCATCGCGGCACGTGCGTTCACCGCCATCGGCGGTTCCGGCCTCGCCCGCGTCGACTTCTTCTTCACCGGCACCGAGTTCGTCGTCAACGAGCTCAACACGATGCCGGGGTTCACGCCGATCTCGATGTTCCCCAAGTGCTGGGAGGCGTCCGGGATGAGCTACCCGGAGCTGATCGACGAACTCATCCAGCTGGGGCTGGCGACGGTTCGCTGAGGTCGTCGATGCCGACGCACGCGCCGGTCACCGGCAGGCGGGAGACGGCCGCGCCGAGCTGCTCGAGGATGATGCCGTCGGCCTGGTCGTCGATGATGACCTCGATCGCCGGCTCGCGGCCGTAGGTGGTGGCGACGAGCACCGGGTCGCGTTCGTCGTCGACGATCCAATCGACGCCGCCCCACGTGTAGCAGGGCAGGTCGGAGGTCGGGGCCGGCGCCGGGACGCCGCACCGCAGCAGCACCTTCGCCGGATCGCCCCAGGCGCCGGTGCCCTGGGCATCCGTCTCGCGCTTGGGCAGTCCCTCGACGTCGTCCGGCAGCCGCACGATCACCTCCGCGCACGCGACCGCTCCCGCATCCTCGGCGGGCTCGAGCGTCACGGCCGGGGTGCACGCCGTCAGCAGCAGCACGGCGGCCAGCGCGGCGACGGCGGGGGCTCTCACGGGGTTCCACGCTACCCTGCTGCGGTGAGCACCCTCGGCGAGCTGGGCGAGGGCGCCGTCCTCCGCCGGATCTTCCCGCGCCTTCCCGCCGCGGACCGCCAGCTGCTCGGTCCCGGTGACGACGCGGCCGTCGTCGCCGCCCCGGACGGTCGATTCGTCGTCACCACCGACACGATGATCCACGGTCCCGACTTCCGGCTCGCGTGGTCGTCGCCGCACGACCTCGGCTGGAAGGCCGCCGCCACGAACCTCTCCGACGTCGCCGCCATGGGTGCGGTGCCCACGGCGCTCGTGGTCGCGCTCGCCGCTCCCGACGACACCCCGGTCGACTTCCTCGAGGCGTTCGCCGACGGGCTGCGTGACGCGTGCGCCGCCCTCGCCCCGGGCTGCGGCGTGGTCGGCGGCGACCTCTCGGTGTCGACGGTGCTCACCATCGCCGTGACCGCGTTCGGGGACCTCGAGGGCCGGGCTCCCGTGCTGCGCTCGGGGGCGCGGCCGGGGGATGTGGTGGCGGTCTCCGGCGCGCTCGGCGACGCGGGGCGCGGCCTGGCCGAGCTGTTCGCGCACGGGGTCGTGGACGGTGCGCCGGATGCTCGCGCCGCCGCACTCGTCCGTGCCGAGCATCCCGCCATCATCGCCGCCCAGCTCACCCCTCGGCCCCCGATCGCGGACGGCGTCGCGGCCGCCCTCGCCGGTGCGACCGCGATGCTCGACCTCAGCGACGGGCTCGCGATCGACGCCCGCAGGCTCGCCGACGCGTCCGGCGTCGCGCTCGACCTCGACGTGGAGGCGGGGCCCGAGCTCACCGGAGGGGAGGACCACTCGCTGCTCGCGACGTTCCCGCCCGGGATCGTGCTGCCGGGCGGGTTCCGCCGCATCGGCGTGGTGCTCGCGGGGGAGGGCCTGCTCGTGCGCGGCGTGCCCTTCACCGGCCTCGGCGGCTGGGACCCGTATGCGGGGTGGGACGGTCGCGCCGGCTGATCCCGACGGGTCCGCGGCATCCCGACGCGGACATCCGGCGCGGGTCGCGACGACCCCGTCGGTCTCGCGCGCGACCGGGCCGTCGACACGCGCAGGCCACGCGGCGCGAAACCGACGCCTTCGTCCGATGCCGCTTCGGACATCCGGCTCGGGTCGTCACGGAGCCCTCGGAATCGGGGCGGAGGGGCGAGGCGTGGGCTACAGCCAGAACCGGAAGAGCTGGTCGCCGAGGGAGACCAGCAGCGGCGGCACGCCCAGCAGCTGCAGCAGCCCGAACACGGCCCCGAAGAACGCCGCGTTGACGGGCGGGATGAGCAGCAGCAGGAACAGCGCGAACACCGCGTACTGGCCGTAGGTCGCCGCGAAGCGCAGCGCCCGGCGGCCGAGGTACGGCTCGAGGATGCCGAAGCCGTCGAGTCCGGGCACCGGCAGCAGGTTCAGGATGGCCGCCGTGATCTGCAGGAACGTCAGGTACGCGACCGCCGCCCAGAACTCGGAGTACCCGCCGGGGGCGAACGCGACCGCCGTCGCCAGCAGCGCGCCGATCGCGATGTTCGTGAGGGGACCGGCCGCCGAGACCGCCGAGTGCGCGAAGCGGGTGCGCAGCGCCGAGCGGTCGATGAACACCGCGCCGCCCGGCAGGCCGATGCCGCCGATCAGCACGAACACGAGCGGCAGCACCAGCGAGTACACGACGTGCGTGTACTTCAGCGGATCGAGGGTGAGGTACCCGCGGTACACCACCGAGGTGTCGCCGTACCGGTAGGCGACGAAGGCGTGCGCGAACTCGTGCAGGCACAGCGACACCAGCCAGCCCGCGATCACGAACAGGAACGCGAGCACCGGCGCGGGCCCGACGCCGAGGGCGAGCGCCGCGCCGGATGCGCCGGTGACCGCCACCAGCAGCAGGAACAGCCAGCTCGGCCTCACGCCGGCACCGCCCAGTACACCGCGGTCTCGCCGTAGTCCTTGCGCCGCTCGAGCTCGAGACCGGCGGGCCACTCGGGCGGCGGGGTGCGGGCGCTCCGTTCGAGCACGACCACGGCGCCCTCGCTCAAGTGCCCGACCAGGGCCTCGAGGTTGTGCTGCAGCTCGGGCAGGCCCAGGTCGTAGGGCGGGTCGAGGAAGACGAGATCCCACTCGGCGAGTGCTGAGGTCAGGAACGCCTGCACCGGCTGCCCGGTGGCGACGATCTCAGGCGCATCCGCCGGGAACTGCCGCAGCACCCTCGCGGCGTTCGCCTTGGACGACTGGATGACCCGGTCGACGAGCGTGACGTGTCGCGCCCCGCGGGATGCGGCCTCGAGCCCCAGCGCACCGGACCCGGCGTAGAGGTCGAGCACCCGGGCATCCTCGATCGCGTCCCGCGCTTCGAGGGCGGAGAAGATCGCCTCGCGCACCCGGTCGCTGGTGGGGCGGGTGCCGGACTTCGGCACCGTGAGGGTGAGGGAGCCGGCGAACCCTGCGATGATCCGCGTCACGGGCGACAGCCTATGCGGCTGCCGCCCGTGGGCCGTGCGACGCGTCAGCGGATCTTGCGCCGGTAGGTCACCATCGCGAGCACGAACGCGACCACCAGGATGCCGGCGCACCAGGCGAGGGCGACCCAGATGTCCGACCCCACCGGCTGCTGCGCGAACAGCGCCCGCATCGCGTCGACGATCGACGTGACCGGCTGGTTCTCGGCGAACCAGCGCACCGGGCCCGGCATGCTCTCGGTCGGCACGAACGCGGAGCTGATGAACGGCAGGAAGATCAGCGGGTACGAGAACGCGCTCGCCCCGTCGACCGACTTCGCCGTGAGGCCCGGGATGACCGCCAGCCACGTCAGCGCGAGGGTGAACAGCACGAGGATGCCGGTCACCGCCAGCCAGTCGAGCACGCTCGCCCCGGTGCGGAACCCCATGACGAGCGCCACGCCGACGACGATCGCGAGGGAGATGAGGTTCGCGACCAGCGACGTGAGCACGTGCCCCCACAGCACCGACGAGCGGGCGATCGGCATCGACTGGAACCGCTCGAAGATGCCGCCCTGGAGGTCGAGGAACAGCCGGTACGAGGTGTACGCGATGCCCGAGGCGATGGTGATGAGCAGGATGCCCGGCAGCAGGTAGTCGACGTACGAACCCGGGGCGTTCCCGGTGTCGATGGCGCCGCCGAACACGTAGACGAACAGCAGCATGAACGCGATCGGCATGACCGCGGTCGTGATGATCGTGTCGGGGCTGCGCAGGATGTGCCGCAGCGAGCGGCCGGTGAGCACGGCGGTGTCACCGATGAAGTGCGTGGTGGTCATGCTGCCTTTCCTTTCGTGATGGCGAAGAAGATCTCCTCGAGGGTGGGTTGCTTCTCGACGTACTCGGTCTTCGCGGGTGGCAGCAGCTTCTTCAGCTCGTCGAGCGTGCCGTTCACGAGAATGCGGCCCTCGTGCAGGATCGCGATGCGGTCGGCGAGGTGCTCCGCCTCGTCGAGGTACTGGGTGGTCAGCAGCACGGTGGTGCCGCCCGCCGCCAGCTGCTTCACGGCATCCCACACCTCGATGCGGGCCTCCGGGTCGAGGCCGGTGGTGGGCTCGTCGAGGAAGATCACCTTCGGCTCGCCGATGAGGCTCATCGCGATGTCGAGCCTGCGGCGCATGCCGCCGGAGTAGGTGGCGGCCCTGCGGCCGCCGGCCTCGGTGAGCGAGAAGCGGCGCAGCAGGTCGTCGGCGATGCGCCCCGGATCGTTCAGGTGCCGCAACTGGGCGATGAGCATGAGGTTCTCGCGGCCGCTGAGCACCTCGTCGACGGCGGCGAACTGCCCGGTGAGGCTGATGGCGTCCCGCACCTCGGCTGCCTGGCCGGCCACATCGAAGCCGTTCACCGAAGCGGTGCCCGCGTCGGCCTGGAGCAGGGTGGCGAGGATCTTCACCAGGGTGGTCTTACCCGCCCCGTTCGAGCCGAGAAGGGCGAAGATGCTGCCCGGCTCGACCTGCAGATCGACGCCCTTGAGCACGTGCAGCTTCTGATACGACTTCTGGAGCCCCTGCACGTGGATGGCTGGTCCGTTCATGATGCGATTCCTCTCCTTGTGGTGATCACTGCGCGCGCTGGACGGTGATGTCGCCGAACTGGGTGCGGGCGCGCACCGCGACGGTCTGCTCACCGGGGGCGGGCGCGCCGTCGCCGTCGAGCTGGTTGCGCACCCGGCCGTTCTTGGATGAGAGGTCGAGCCAGGCGGGCACGCCGCGGCGTACGCCGACGGTGACCGCGCCGTAGCCGCTCTCGAGCTCGAGCGCACCGCCTGAGGCCTCGCCGATCCGCACGCTGCCGTACGCCGTCTTCGCGGTGACGGAAGCGGCGGCCCGGTCGATGTCGAGGTCGCCGTACGAGAGCTTGGCTTCGACCTCGCCGCCGGCTTGGCCGATGGTGATGCTGCCGTGCGACGCCTTCAGCGCCGCGTCGCCGGTCACAGCGCCGACCTTGATCTGGCCGTGATCGGCGGTGACCTCGAGTGTGCCCCGGGCGGTGCCGATGGTCGCGGCGCCGTGCCCGGCTCGCACCCACAGGTCCGCTGCTTCGTCGACCTCGACCCAGCCGCCCGACGCCTTGATGCGTGTCGCGCCGAGGGTGCCGGTGGTGCGGGCGCAACCCTGACCGATCTCGGCGGTGAGCCGCGATCCGGCGGGCACCTCGATGGTCACGTCGAGCGACTCGAACGGGCCGACCAGGCTGAAGCGCGGTCTGGGGCTGGTGACGGTGACGCGCATCCCGTCGAACTCGACGCGGGTGTCCTCGGCTGCGCGCCGATCGACGGCCTTCGCCGGGTCGGTCGGCGAGACGGTCACGACGGCGTCGGTGCGGTCGCTTGCGGCGACCCGCAGGCTGCCGACCTGCAGGTTGACGGCGACGTCGACGGGTCCGGTGGTGGAGTACGTGGGCATGGTGAAGCGTCCCTTCCTGTGGGCGTGGTCGATCGGCTCCGCGGGGTCGCGGAGCTCACGTGATGTCGGGGGAGGGCGGCGCTAGCGCGCCCACCCCGCGAAGTTGTCGCCGGTGCGCACGGTGCGCTGCGCCGCGCGGCGCTGCTTCGGCTGCAGGGCGGCCGCGACGGCCCGCACCAGCCACGAGTTGACGGAGAGCCCGTCGGCGGCGGCGGCCTCGTCGACCTTCGCCTTCAGGGCGTCCGGCAGGCGCAGCGTCGTGCGTGAGGTGCTGGCGTCGTCGAGGTCGACGGATGCCGGGGGCTCGTCGCTCTCGCCGGCCGCCTCCACGACGGGCATCGAGACGACGAACTCGACCTCGCGGCCGCGCAGCCGCAGGTCGACGGAGCCGGGGGCGAGGTCGCGGGTGATCTCGCCGGCCGCGGCCGACAGCGCGTCCAGCAGCACGAGACGGGTCGCTGCGTCGAGCCCGGTGGCCAGCCGCTCGGCGACGGCGCGAGTCTCCTCGGCGCCGTTCGCCGCCGCATCCACCAGCTGGCGCTGGAGGTCGTTCACGTACTGCTGGAGTTCCATTGCATCACTATGACACCACCGTGGTGTCACGTCAATACCCTGTGGTGTCATCCGTGGCGTCATGACGCCGTCGGTGCGCAATTCGGGCTGGTCCGTGCCGCATCGGCGTGCCGCACGTCGACACGCCGAGCGCAGCCTGAATTCTGAGCGCGGCCGTGCGGGACCGGGCGGGAGAATCACCGCAGGGCCCGGAGGATCGCTGCGAGCACGAGCTCCGGTTCGAGCATCGTGTGCTCGTACGTCGGCCGCAGTGTACGGAAGCCGAGGGATGCGGCGACCAGGTCGCGGCGGCGGTCGCGTGCCGCCGCCTCCCAGCCTGCATGCGCGAGCCGGCTGTCCGCCTCGAGGATCAAGCACCCGGCCACGAGGAGGTCGACCCTGCCGACGCCCGGGATGGTGACCTGCACCTCGTACGGCAGTCCCGCTTCGTGGACGAGGCGGCGCAGCACGGTCTCCTGCCCGGCCTCGCTGCGTGCATCGATCCAGCGGCCGAGGCGTCGCACGGAGCGCGGCATCGTCGCGAGCATCCGCCGCACCTCGCCGACCGTCACCTTGCGCAGGAACAGCGCGTTGTCGATCGACGCGACAGCGAGCACGGGCGGCTGGCACCGCAGAGCCTGCGCCAGCGCGTCCACAACACCGACCGCGCAGTCGTCGGCTGCGGCCGGCGCGAGCAGGGGCCGCCAATGCAGTTCGATGCCGTCGCGCTGCTCGGCGAAGCGCACCGCTCGCGATCGCGGGCTCCGCAGCCGACCGGCGTTCCCGGGCAGGTGCACGTGCGTGAAGGGATCCGCGCCGAACACACCGTGGTGTCGCAGAGCCGAGGTGCAGGCGAGGATGCCGCCCACCCGCACCGCCTCTGCGATCGGTCGAGGCAGGTCCGGCAGAGCGTAGCGATCGCGACGCAGTCGCAGGAGGTGACCGGCCCGCACGGCGGCAGTCAGCATCCTGCCGGTCGCGCCGCTCGCGACCAGTTGCGACCTCGACGCGACGCCGACCCCGAGTTCTCGGAACACCTCCCGCCATGTCATGACTTCACGGTGCCGTCGCCGCTTCACCGCCGGGCGCCCGCCGGTCGGATCGGTGGATGCCGCCCCCTGTGCACAATTCAGGTGACGACGCGGCGCTGCGGCGAGTCGCATGGTGACGCGCCGGGGGTGGCCTGAGTTGCGCGCGCCCGCCGCGTCAAGCCCTGGCCGCGCGGCATCCAAACGGCGTCGGATGGAACCATGACCAAGCAGACCTCGACGAAGCTCACGCCCGGCCAGCACGCCGCCCTGGACTACGCCATCGGTGCGGGAAACCTCCTGCTGCCTTCGGTGCTGCGCGCCCGCGGACGCAGTCGCGCCGTGCTCGGCCTGTTCGGCGCCGCGCAGACCGTCGTCAACGCGTTCACGAAGCAGCCGTACGCGCTCGCCGACATCATCCCGTGGAAGACGCACCGCACCATCGACCTCGGCTACCTCGCCGGGTACGCCGTGGTCCCGGTGCTCGCCGGCGTCACGAGCGACCGCCGGGCGCGACCGTTGTGGCTCGCGGTGACCGTCGCCGGCCTCGCCGTGTTCGCCCTCACCGACTGGGACGCGAAGAAGACCGCGACCAAGCGCTGAGTCCCGCCCCGGGCATGGAGGCGCCGGACCAGGAAGGCGTCAGGATGACCCTCTCCCTGCTCCTCACCCGTGGGTGAGAACGAGGCCGCCAGGCTGATCGCCTGGCATCGTGAGCTGCTCGCCGTGCATGCGCGCCTGCGCGAGGCGCTCGCCGTGGCGCGATCATCCGTCGACGAGGCCTCGGGCGCGCACGACCTGCTGCTGTTCTGCACCGGGTTCTGCGTGGCCCTCGACGGCCATCACCGCAGCGAGGATCGGGCGCTGTTCCCCGAACTCGCCCGGCGGCATCCGTCGCTGCGGCCGACGCTGGAGAAGCTGACGCAGGACCACAGCATGCTGGCGCACCTGCTGCAGCAGCTCCAGCACGCCCTCGGATCGGCGGAAGCCCCGGCACTGCACAGGCACCTGGACGGCATCGCGGCCATCATGGACTCCCACTTCGGCTACGAGGAGCGCCAGCTGCTCGACGTGCTCGCCGCTCTCGATCTCGATGCCGACCGGGACCTGATGCTCGGGCCGCTGTGACCCACCCCGCGGGTACCCTCGTACCCGTGGCATCCCCGCTCGATCGCAAGCTGAGCGCCGCCCTGGGCGAGCGCACCGCGAAGGCGTTCGAGCGCGGACTCGGGCTCGTCACGGTCGGCGATCTGCTGGCGCACTACCCGCGCCGCTACGCGAAGCGCGGCGAGTTGACGGCGCTGAGCGAGCTGCCGATCGACGAGAACGTCACGATCGTCGCCGAGGTGCTCGAGGTGCGCGAGCGCTCGATGCGGCAGCGCCGCGGCTCGATCACCGAGGTCACGATCAGCGACGGGCACGGCCTGCTGACGCTCACGTTCTTCAACCAGGCGTGGCGGCAGAACGAGCTGCGCGTTGGCCGCCGCGGAATCTTCGCCGGCAAGGTCGGGGACTATCGCGGCAATCGGCAGCTCGCGCATCCCGACTACGAGCTGTTCGACGAGGACGCCGACGAAGCGCGCGCCGAGGCGTGGGCGACGCTGCCCATCCCCATCTACCCGGCGACCTCGACGGTGGCGAGCTGGCAGATCCAGAAGGCGATGGGCGTCGTGCTCGACACGCTGCCCGAGCTGGACGACCCGGTTCCGGATGCGGTGCGCAAGACCCGCGGCCTGGTCCCGTTCCGGCGGGCGCTCGAGCTCGTCCACCGGCCGGAGAAGGACGCGGACTGGGGTGCCGCGCGGAAGGCGCTGCGCTTCCAGGAGGCGTTCGTGCTGCAGGCGGCGCTGCTGCAGCAGCGGGCCCGCTTGCGCGAGGCCGCGGCCACACCGCGCGTGGGCGGGAGCATCCTCGAGGGCTTCGATGCGGCGCTGCCGTTCCAGCTCACCGGCGACCAGGCGCGGGTCGGGCAGCAGATCGCGGCGGATCTCGCGGGCGACGCCCCGATGAACCGGCTGGTACAGGGCGAGGTCGGATCCGGCAAGACCCTGGTCGCGCTGCGGGCGATGCTCGCTGTTGCGGAGTCGGGCGGCCAGTCCGCGTTGCTCGCGCCCACCGAGGTGCTGGCCGCGCAGCACCTGCGCTCCATCGTCAGGACGCTGGGTCCCGATCTCGCGGCGCGGCTGCGGCCGACGCTGCTCACCGGCCAGCTGCCCGCGGCGGAGCGGCGCAAGGCGACTCTTGCAGCGGTCTCGGGCTCCGCATCCATCGTCGTCGGCACGCACGCGCTGCTGGGCGACAAGGTCGACTTCTACGATCTCGGGCTCGTCGTCGTCGACGAGCAGCACCGGTTCGGCGTCGAGCAGCGCGAGACCCTGCGCCGCAAGGGTCTGCGGCCGCCGCACGTGCTCGTGCTGACCGCGACGCCGATCCCGCGCACGGTCGCGATGACGGTGTTCGGCGACCTCGACATCTCGTCCATCGCGGAGCTGCCGGCCGGGCGCTCGCCGATCTCGTCGCACGTGGTGCCGCTGGCGGAGAAGCCGGGCTGGGTGAACCGCGTGTGGGAGCGGATGGCCGAGGAGCTCGCGCAGGGCCGCCAGGCGTTCGTGGTGTGCCCGGCGATCGACGCGAAGGCGGTCGAGGAGGGCGACGAGTCGGCGGGCGGTGCGAACGTGACGCAGACGCTCGAGCTGATGCGCGAGCTGGAGCTGCTGGGCGGCCGCCGCATCGAGCCGCTCACCGGCCGCATGAGCGCGGAGGACAAGGACCGCACGATGCGCGAGTTCGCGGCGGGGGAGATCGACGTGCTCGTCGCCACCACCGTGATCGAGGTCGGCGTCGACGTGCCCAACGCATCGACCATGGTCGTGCTCGACGCCGATCGTTTCGGCGTCTCGCAGCTGCACCAGCTGCGCGGCCGTGTCGGCCGCGGCGGCGTGCCCGGCCTCGCCCTGTTCGTGACCGGCGCGCCCGAGGGCACCATCGCCCGTGAGCGGGTGGATGCGGTGGCCGCCACCCTGGACGGCTTCGAGCTGGCGAACAAGGACCTCGAACTCCGTCAGGAGGGCGACGTGCTCGGCAGCACCCAGTCGGGCGGCCGCTCGTCGCTCAAGCTCGTGCGGGTGGCGAAGGACGGCGACCTCATCGCCGAGGCACGGGAGGCTGCCGCGGCGGTGCTCGAGCAGGACCCGGCGCTGGCGGCCCATCCGGCGCTGCAGGAGGCGCTCGAGCGGCGGCTGGACGAGGAGTCCGAGGCGTTCCTCGCCAAGAACTAGCCAGGTCACGATCCTGTAACACGTGCCCGCTAGGCTTTCGACCATGAGCCGGATCGCCGTCGTTCCGGGGTCGTTCGACCCCATCACCCTCGGTCATCTCGACGTCATCGAGCGCGCCGCCGGCATCTTCGACGA
>DATMVL010000330.1:0-5983 GCA_035563175.1 Rhodoglobus sp.
GAGGGTGCCGGCGAGGTGCAGACGCCCGTGGGCGGGGACGCCGCCGCGCGGCTGCGGGTGGGCGACCGGGTCTGGCTGCGGCACACCAAGGCGGGCGAGGTGAGCGAGCATCTCGCCGAGTTCGCCGTCGTCGACCGCGACACGATCGTCGAGCGCATCCCCACCTACCGCGGAGAGGGCAAGGTGTTCCTGTGAGTGCCATCCTGCCCGGCAAGCCGTGGCGCAACTGGGGGCGGTCGGCGGCGTCCGCTCCCGCGTTCGAGACCCGCCCCGCCTCCGTCGACGACGTCATCGCGGCCGTGCGGTTCGCCCGCGAACGGGGTCTGACCGTCAAGCCGATCGGCGCCGGCCACAGCTTCACCGCCATCGGGGCCACCGACGGTGTGCGCATCGACCCGGCGGGCCTGAGCGGCGTGCTCGGCGTGGACGGCGCGCTCGTCACGCTGGCCGCCGGCACGTTCCTGCATCAGCTGCCCGCGCTGTTCGCACCGCACCGCCTGGCGCTGCAGAACATGGGCGACATCGACCGGCAGAGCATCAGCGGCGCCACGTCCACCGGCACGCACGGCACCGGCGCCGCCTTCGGGGGCATCGCCACGCGCATCCGGGCGGCGACGCTCGTCACCGCCGACGCGCAGGTGCTGCGCGTCAGCGCCACCGAGAACCCCGAGCTGCTGCGCGCGGTCGCGCTCGGGCTCGGCGCCCTCGGCGTGCTCGTCGACGTGACCATCGAGGCGGTGCCCGAGTTCGCGCTGCACGCGCTCGAGCGGCCGGCGCCCGTCGAGACCGTGCTGCAGGAGTGGCCGCAGCGCATCGCCGAGGCCGACCACTTCGAGTTCTACGTCTGGCCGCACTCCGACCGGGCGTCCACCAAGACCAACACCAGACTGCCGGCGGATGCCCCGCTGAAGCCCCTGGGGCCGGTGCGCGAGGCGGTCGAGGACGGCTTCCTCGACAACGAGGTCTTCGGGCTGCTGATCGGCATCGGGCGTCTGCTCCCGCGGGCGGTACCCGCGATCAACCGGCTCGCCACGAATGTCAGCGGCGACCGCGAATTCAGCGACCACTGGGCGAAGGTGTTCACCAGCCCCCGACGGGTGCGTTTCCGCGAGATGGAGTACGCCATCCCGGTCGAGGCGGTGCCGGATGCGGTGCGGGCCGTGCGGACGCTCATCGAGGCACGCGGATGGCGGATCGAGTTCCCCATCGAGGTGCGGGCCGCGGCGGCGGACGACCTGTGGCTCTCCACGGCGGCCGGGCGCGCATCCGGCTACATCGCCGTGCATCGCGCCGTGCACGCCGACCCGGCCGAGTACTTCCGGGAGGTGGAGGCGATCATGGTTGGTCACGGGGGACGCCCGCACTGGGGCAAGATGCACACCCGTGATGCGGACTACCTTCGAACTGTGTACCCCCGATTCGACGACTTCATCGCCGTGAGGAACCGGCTCGACCCCGAGCGCGTGTTCGCCAACCCGTATCTCGAGCGGGTGCTGGGGGCATGAGGGATCCGGAGGCGCTGGCGGCCGCACTGCCGCCGGGGTTCGTGCTGGGTGCGGCGACCGCCGCGTTCCAGATCGAGGGTGCGGTGGACGAGGACGGCCGCACCCCGTCGGCCTGGGACGAGTTCACGGCGCGGCCGGGCAAGATCATGGACGGGTCGGATGCCCGCGTCGCCACCGACCACTACCACCGGTATCCGGAGGACATCGCCCTGATGCGCGAGCTCGGCCTCGACGCGTACCGCTTCTCGCTGTCGTGGTCGCGCATCCGCCCCGGCGGCACCGGACCGTCGAACCCGAAGGGCATCGCCTTCTACGACCGGCTGATCGACGGGCTGCTCGAGGCCGACATCAAGCCGATGGTCACCCTGTTCCACTGGGACACCCCGATCGAGCTGGAGCGCAAGGGCGGCTGGCGCAAGCGCGCCACGGCCGAGCGCTTCGCCGAGTTCGCCGCGATCGCCGGGGAGGCCTTCGGCGACCGGGTGGACTCCTGGGTGACCCTGAACGAGCCGGCGACCATCACCCTCGAGGGCTACGGCCTCGACGTGCACGCGCCGGGCCTCGGCAAGACGCTCTCGGTCATCCCGGTCGCCCGCAACCTGCTGCTCGGGCACGGCCTCGCGGTGCAGGCGCTGCGCTCGGTGCCGGTGCGGGGCCGCATCGGCATCACGAACGTGCACACCGCCGTCGTGCCCGAGACCGACACCCGTGCCGATCTCGCTTACGCCGACCTGTTCGACTTCCTGCACAACCGGATCTTCGCCGACCCGGTGCTGCTCGGCCGCACGCCCACCGGCCCGCGCGGGGTCGGTGCCCTCGGGGTCGCGCTGCGGGCCCTGTCGCGCACGAGCCCGCGCGATCTGGCCGTCATGTGCCAGCCGCTCGACTTCTACGGCGTCAACTTCTACTTCCCGACCCGCATCGCCGCGGGGCCGCCGCCGTCGGGCCTCGGCACGCCGGACGGGCTGTCGGACGCGATGGACGGCACGCCCTTCCACCTCACCGAGTGGCCGGAGTACGAGCAGACCGGCTTCGGCTGGCCGATCGCGCCCGAGTACCTCCGCGTGGTGCTGGAGCAGCTGGCCACCCGCTACGGCGACAGGCTGCCGCCGAT
The DNA here is from genome assembly GCA_035563175.1 of Rhodoglobus sp. Classification (GTDB taxonomy): domain Bacteria; phylum Actinomycetota; class Actinomycetes; order Actinomycetales; family Microbacteriaceae; genus Rhodoglobus. Next base: position 2,620 of record DATMVL010000330.1, read on the forward strand.
CGTCATCACCGAGGGCGGCGCCAGCTTCGACGACGTGCCCGACGCCGGCGGGTACGTCGACGACCAGGACCGCATCGCCTACCTGGCGGAGCACATCGCCGTCGCCGCGGCCGGGGCGCCCGGCGTCGACGTGCAGGGCTACTTCGTCTGGACGCTCATGGACAACTTCGAGTGGGCTGTCGGCTACACGCAGCGGTTCGGGCTGATCCGCATCGATTTCGACACCCTGCGCCGCATCCCGAAGGCGTCGTACCGCTTCCTGCAGCAGGTTCTCGCGGCCCGGAAGGGCTGAGTCCGGAGTTCCGCTCTATACTCGGCGCCATGGAACTCCTCATCGTCGTCGGCGTCATCGTGCTGCTCGTCGTCATCGTGGGCATCTACCTCTGGGCGACGTACAACGGTCTCGTCACCCTCAACGTGCGCGTCGACGAGGCGTGGAGCGACATCACGGTGCAGCTCAAGCGGCGCGCCGACCTCATCCCGAACCTCATCGAGGCGGTGAAGGGGTACGCAGCCCACGAGCGCGCGGTGTTCGAGAACGTCACCCAGGCCCGCGCCGAGACCCTCAGCGCGCAGAGCCCGGTCGAGGCCGCGCAGGCCGAGAACCACATGCAGACGGCGCTGAAGTCGATCTTCGCGGTCGCCGAGGCGTACCCCCAGCTGCAGGCCAACCAGAACTTCCTGCAGCTGCAGCAGGAGCTGGTCGACACCGAGGACAAGATCCAGGCCTCGCGCCGGTTCTACAACGGCGGTGTGCGCGAGCTGAACACCAAGATCAAGGTGTTCCCGAACACGCTGTTCGTGCGCGGTCTCGGCTTCAACGAGCGCGAGTTCTTCGAGGTCACCGATTCGGCGGCCATCGCCGAGCCGCCGCGGGTCCAGTTCTGAGCCGCACGGCAGTGACGGGCCGGGAGGCCTAGGTGTACCGCGCCATAGCGAGGAACAAGCGCAACACGGTCTTCATCATCATCCTGTTCATCCTCATCATCGGTGGGCTGGGTGCGCTGGCCGCGTTCATCTACAACGACGTCTCGATCGTGATCATCACGGTCGTGGTCTCGATCGGCTACGCGCTGTTCCAGTACTTCGCCGCCAGCAGCCTCGCGCTGTCGATGAGCGGTGCCCGCCAGATCGAGAAGGCCGACAACCCACGGCTGTACCGCATCGTCGAGAACCTCGCGATCACCGAGGGCCTTCCCATGCCGAAGGTGTACATCGTGAAGGATCCCGCGCCGAACGCGTTCGCCACCGGGCGGGACCCGCAGCACGCCTCGGTGGCGGCGACCACGGGCATCCTGGAGCTCCTCGACGATGCCGAGCTCGAGGGCGTCATGGCTCACGAGATGGGTCACGTCAAGAACTACGACATCCGCGTCTCGATGATCGTGTTCGGGCTCGTGGTGGCGGTCGGCTTCATCTCCGACCTGTTCCTGCGGCTGGCGTTCTTCGGCGGCGGCAACCGCAACAACAACGGCGGCGGCAACCCGATCGTGCTCGTGCTCGGCCTGGTCGCGTTCCTCATCGCGCCGCTGGTGGCCGCGGTCGTGCAGGCGGCGGTGTCGCGGCAGCGCGAGTACCTGGCCGACGCGACGGGCGCGCTGACCACCCGGCATCCGGATGCCCTCGCCTCCGCTCTGGCGAAGCTCGGCGAGTACGGCCGCCCGATGGTCAAGCAGAACGCCACCATGGCGCACATGTGGTTCTCGGACCCGACGAAGCCGGGACTCATGGACCGTCTGTTCTCGACCCACCCGCCGATCGCCGAGCGCATCAAGCGGCTCGGGCAGATCGGCAGCGGGTTCTGACGGTCAGCTGAAGACGGGCCCGGGCTGGCCGCCGCCCGCGGCGATCACGTCGCCGGTGATCGCGACGCTGCGCGGCGAGCACAGGAACACGACGACGTCGGCGAGCTCCTGCGCGGTGACGAGCCGCCGGATCACGTTGCCGGCCGGGCCGGTCGCGACGTCGGCCGGGGTGCGCTCCGTGACGGTGATGCCCGGATGCACGACCGTCGCGTTCACGCCGGCGGGCCCGAGCTGATCGGCGAGGTTCTTGGTGAGCGCGACCACCGCGGCGTTGCGCATGGACGCCGCAGGGATCGCGGCGGTGCGTGCGTTGAGCCCTGCGACGTTGACGATGCGGCCCCAACCCCGCGCCGTCATGTGCGGGGCGGCGGCACGGGCCGTGCGCAGGTAGCCGAGCACCTTGGTGTCGAGGTCGAGGGCGATCTCGTCGTCGTCGAGCTCGGCGAGGGCGGTCGGGGCTCCGCCGGTGGCGGGCTTCGCGGCGGTGTTCACGAGGATGTCCACCCCTCCGAACGCGGCCACGACGCGGTCGACCATGGCGCGCACCGACGCGTCGTCGGTGGTGTCCGTCGGCACCGCCAGAGCGGCGCCCGAGGATGCGCGGGCGGCGTCGAGCCGTTCCGGGTTCCTGGCGGCGAGCGCCACCGTCGCGCCCTCGGCCACAAGCGCCTTCGCGATCGCGAGTCCGATGCCGCTGCTGCCGCCCGAGACGATCGCGCGCTTGCCGGTGAGCTGGAGGTCCATGCCTCCCGTTCTACCGCAGGGCGTCGCGCAGCGGTGCGGCGAGGTCGCCCCAGTCGGCCACGGCGATGCCCTCGGTGAGCCCCTGCCAGGCGGCGATCTCGCGCAGGTGCGCCACCACGCGATCCAGGTCGACCGCGGCGTCGCCCTCCCGCCACGCCGACTGCACCCGCAGCATCCCCGCCTGCCGGTCGGACTTGAGGTCGATACGGCCGACCAGGGCCTCGTCGACGAGCAGCGGCAGCGTGTAGTAGCCGAACACCCGCTTCGGTGCGGGCGTGTAGATCTCGATGCGGTAGCGGAACCCGAACATCCGCTCGGTCCGCTCCCGCTCCCAGACGATCGGATCGAACGGGCTCAGCAGCGCCGTCCCCTCGATGCGGCGGGGGATGCGGGCGCCGGCGTGCAGGAAGGCCGCCGGGCGCTCCCAGCCCCGCACGCGCACCGGCAGCACCTCGCCGGCGTCGACCAGGTCGGCGAGCGCGGGCTTCACCTGCTCCTGCAGCAGCCGGTAGTAGTCGGCGATGTCGCGGACGGTGCCGACGCCGAGCGCGCGGATCGAGGTGCGCACCAGCTGCCGCAGCGCATCAGTCTCGTCGACCTGCTGCTCGAGCACCTCCCGCGGGATCTTCCGCTCCGGCAGGTCGTAGAACCGCTCGAAGTTGCGGCGGTGCGAGACGACCACCTCCCCGCGGTCGACCAGCAGCTCGAGCGCGGTCTTCACCTCCGACCAGCCCCACCACGGGCCCTTGCGCGTGCTCTCCTCGTGCTCGATCTGCCCCGCGGTCAGCGGCCCGCGTTCCGCCAGCTCGCCCAGC
>DATMVL010000331.1:0-7571 GCA_035563175.1 Rhodoglobus sp.
GAGGTGCTGCTCGAGGAGTCGATCCTCGGGTGGAAGGAGTACGAGCTCGAGCTCATGCGCGACACCTCGGACAACACCGTGGTGGTCTGCTCGATCGAGAACGTCGACCCGGTCGGCGTGCACACCGGCGACTCGATCACGGTCGCGCCGGCGCTCACCCTCACCGACCGCGAGTACCAGAACCTGCGCGACATCGGCATCGAGATCATCCGCGCGGTCGGCGTCGACACCGGCGGCTGCAACATCCAGTTCGCCGTCGACCCGGCGACCGGCCGCGTGATCGTCATCGAGATGAACCCGCGCGTGTCCCGCTCGAGCGCGCTCGCGTCGAAGGCCACCGGTTTCCCGATCGCGAAGATCGCCGCCAAGCTCGCGCTCGGCTACCGGCTCGACGAGATCCCCAACGACATCACCCGGGTCACGCCGGCGAGCTTCGAGCCCACGCTCGACTACGTCGTCGTGAAGGTGCCGCGGTTCGCGTTCGAGAAGTTCCCGGCCGCGGACACCCGCCTGACCACGACCATGAAGTCGGTCGGCGAGGCCATGGCGCTGGGCCGCAACTTCAGCACGGCGCTGCAGAAGGCCCTCCGGTCGCTCGAGAAGCGGGGCAGCAGCTTCCACTGGCAGGGGGAGCCGGGCGACAAGGATGCCCTGCTCGCCCTCGCGCAGGTACCGACCGACGGGCGCATCGTGACGGTGCAGCAGGCCATGCGCGCCGGGGCCACGCCGGAGGAGGTCTTCGAGGCCACCGCCATCGACCCGTGGTTCGTCGACCAGATCGCGCTGATCAACGAGGTCGCGCTCGAGATCGCATCGTTCCACCGCCTCGACGAGGGGCTGCTGCGCCTGGCGAAGGACCACGGCTTCAGCGACGCCCAGATCGCGCAGCTGCGCGGCCTCGAGGAGCACCAGGTGCGGGCGCTGCGCTGGCAGCTCGGCGTGCGCCCGGTCTACAAGACGGTCGACACCTGCGCGGGGGAGTTCCCGGCGCTGACCCCGTACCACTACTCCAGCTACGACACCGAGACCGAGGTCAGCCCCTCGGACCGGCGCAAGGTGATCATCCTCGGCTCCGGCCCGAACCGCATCGGGCAGGGCATCGAGTTCGACTACTCGTGCGTGCACGCCTCGTTCGCCCTGGCCGACGCCGGGTTCGAGACGATCATGATCAACTGCAACCCCGAGACGGTGTCGACCGACTACGACACCAGCGACCGGCTCTACTTCGAGCCGCTGACGCTCGAGGACGTGCTCGAGATCGTGCACGCCGAGTCGCGGTCCGGTGAGCTCGTCGGCGTGGTCGTGCAGCTGGGCGGGCAGACCGCCCTCGGCCTCGCGAAGGGGCTCGAGGAGGCCGGCGTGCCGATCCTGGGCACCTCGCCCGCCGCGATCGACCTGGCCGAGGAGCGCGGGCTGTTCTCCGGCATCCTCGAGGATGCGGGGCTCCAGTCCCCGAAGAACGGCACCGCCGTCGACGCGCCCAGCGCCGTCGCCGTCGCGGAGTCGATCGGCTACCCCGTGCTGGTGCGGCCGAGCTTCGTGCTCGGCGGCCGCGGCATGGAGATCGTCTACGACACCCCGAGCCTCGAGGACTACTTCGACCGGGTGCGCGACCAGGCCATCATCGGCCCCGGATCGCCGCTGCTGGTCGACCGGTTCCTCGATGACGCGGTGGAGATCGACGTCGACGCCCTCTACGACGGCACCGAGCTGTACGTCGGCGGCATCATGGAGCACATCGAGGAGGCCGGCGTGCACTCCGGCGACTCCTCGTGCACGCTGCCGCCGGTGACGCTCGGCCGCGAGGTGCTGCAGCGCGTGCGCGAGGCGACGCTGGCGATCGCCCGCGGCATCGGCGTGCGCGGCCTGCTCAACGTGCAGTTCGCCATCGGCGCCGGCGTGCTGTACGTGCTCGAGGCGAACCCGCGGGCCTCGCGCACGGTGCCGTTCGTGTCGAAGGCGCTGGGCATCCCGCTGGCCAAGGCGGCCTCCCTCGTCATGGTGGGCCGCGGCATCCGGGAGCTCGTCGAGACCGGCGTGCTGCCCGAGCGCGACGGATTCGACGTGCCGATGGACGCCCCGGTCGCCGTCAAGGAGGCCGTGCTGCCCTTCCGCCGGTTCCGCACCGCCGAGGGCCACGTCGTCGACGCGGTGCTCGGGCCGGAGATGCGCTCCACCGGCGAGGTGATGGGCATCGACTCCAACTTCCCGAAGGCGTTCGCGAAGAGCCAGGAGGCGGCGTACGGCGGGCTGCCGTCGTCCGGTTCGGTGTTCGTGTCGGTCGCCGACCGCGACAAGCGCGCGATCATCCTGCCGGTGCTGCGGCTCTCGCAGCTCGGCTTCGACATCCTGGCCACCGAGGGCACCGCCGAGGTGCTGGCCCGTCACGGCATCGAGGCGACCGTGGTGCGCAAGTACTTCATGGGCCAGGAGGTCGTGGACGGGGAGCCGTCCATCGTGGAGCTCATCAACGAGGGCCGCGTGGACGTCGTGATCAACACGCCGAGCGGCCGCAGCGCCCGGGCTGACGGCTACGAGATCCGCACCGCCACGGTGGCCGCCGACAAGCCGCTGTTCACCACGATCGCCCAGCTGTCGGCGGCTGTCGCGTCGTTCGAGGCGATCCGCGAGGGGTTCGACGTGCGCTCGCTGCAGGACTACGCGCGCGACCGGCAGGCCCGGCTGGCGGCTCATGCCTGAGTTCGGCGCACGGCTCGACGAGGCGTTCGGCCGGTACGGGCACCTCTGTCTCGGAATCGACCCGCACCCGTTCCTGCTCGAGTCCTGGGGGCTGCCCGACACCGCGGACGGCGTACGCGACTTCGCCCTGCGGGCGGTGGACGCGGCGGCCGGGACGATCGGCGTGGTCAAGCCGCAGGTCGCGTTCTTCGAGCGGCACGGCTCGGCCGGTTACGCCGCGCTGGAGACCGTGCTCGGGGCCGCCCGCGCGGCCGGGCTGCTCGTGATCGCCGACGCCAAGCGCGGCGACATCGGCTCGACCCTCGAGGCGTACGGTCAGGCTTGGCTCACGCCGGGGTCGCCGCTCGAGGCCGACGCGATGACGCTGTCGCCGTTCCAGGGCGTCGCAGCCCTCGAGTCCGCCGTGCAGCTCGCGCGGCGCAGCGGCAAGGGCGTGTTCGTGCTCGCCGCCACCAGCAACCCGGAGAGCCGGGCCGTGCAGCTCGCGCTCCCCGCCGCCGGAGCCACGGTCGCCGCCGCTATCGTCGGAGAGGTGGATGCGCTCAACGAAGGCGACCGGCTCGGCTCGGTCGGTGTGGTGCTCGGCGCCACCGTGCGCTTCGACGACTTTGGGCTCGACAGCAGCCTGCTCGCGTACACGCCCATCCTCGCGCCGGGGTTCGGCGAGCAGGGTGCCGCCCTGGGCGACATCCCGAGCCTCTACGGCGACGCCGCCGTCAACGTGATCGCCAACGTGGGTCGCGCGCTGCTGCGTCTCGGCCCCGACGGGCTGCGCGACGGGCTGGTGCGGGAGTCGGAGGCGCTGGGGAGGGCGGTCGCGTGAGCCCCCGTCCCGATCCGCCCGAGGTCGACCGGGTCGCCGCCGGCCAGGCGGCGATCGCCGCCCGCCGCGCCCGCGCCGAGGTCAAGCGCGCGGTCGCCCGGCGCGAGCGCAGCGCGCTCGACGTGGCCCGCGCCGCGTGGGCTGACCCGACCAGCGCCGAAGCCGGCCTGCGGGTGCCGGAGCTGCTCGGCAGTATCCCGTCGCTCGGGCCCACGCGCGTCGCCCGCGTCCTCGAGCGACTGGAGATCTCCGACCGCAAGCGGGTCGGCTACCTCGGCACGCGCCAGCGCGAGCGGCTCGCCGAGTTCCTGCTGCAGCGCCAGCCCGGCACGCACCGGCTCGTCGTGCTCGCCGGGCCGACCGCGGTCGGCAAGGGCACCGTGTCGGCGTACATCCGCGAGCACTACCCCGACGTGCTGCTCAGCGTCTCGGCCACGACCCGTGCGCCGCGGCCCGGCGAGATCGACGGCGTGCACTACTACTTCATCACCGACGAGGAGTTCGACCGCCGCATCGCGGCGGGGGAGCTGCTCGAATGGGCGATCGTGCACAACTCCTACCGGTACGGCACGCCGCGGCCGCCGATCGAGTCCGCGCTCGCGCAGGGGCGGCGCGTGCTGCTCGAGATCGACCTGCAGGGCGCGCGCCAGGTGCGCCAGGCGATGCCGGATGCCCTGCTCATCTTCCTGCTGCCGCCCACCTGGGAGGAGCTGGTGCGACGGCTCATCGGCCGCGGCACCGAGTCGGCCGAGGAGCAGGCGCGCAGGCTCGAGACCGCGAAGACCGAGCTGGCCGCCCAGGACGAGTTCGACGTCAGAATCGTCAACGCGGACGTCGGCGATGCGGCGCGCCAGGTCGTAGGATTGATGGATGCGCCCGTGGGCGCGACGACTTCCCTCCGAGAGGAACCACATGGTTGACAAGAACTCCGGCATCATCGACCCGCCCATCGACGACCTGCTGTCGAAGGTGGACTCCAAGTACCAGCTCGTGATCTTCGCGTCGAAGCGCGCTCGTCAGATCAACGACTACTACGCCGACCTGCACGAGGGCTCGCTGTTCGACAACGTCGGCCCGCTGGTCGACTCCACGATCGACGACAAGCCGCTCACCGTGGCGCTGCACGAGATCAACGAGGACAAGCTCGTCCTCAAGCGGCTCTCCGGCGAGTAGTCCCCGCCCGGGCATGAACATCGTCGTCGGCATCACCGGCGGCATCGCGGCCTACAAGGCCGTCGGCGTCGTGCGTGCCCTCGTGCTCGCCGGGCACGACGTGCACGTCGTCGCCACCGAGAACGCGCTGCGGTTCGTCGGCCGCCCGACCCTCGAGGCGATCAGCCGCAACCTCGTGCACACCGACCTCTACGAGGGCGTCGCCGAGGTGCGCCACGTCGCCATCGGCCAGGCCGCCGACCTCATCGTCGTCGCTCCCGCCACCGCCAACACCATCGCCAAGCTGGCGGGCGGCTTCGCCGACGACCTGCTGGGCAACACGATCCTGGCGAGCACCGCGCCGGTCGTGATCGCCCCGGCGATGCACACCGAGATGTGGCAGAACCCGGCGACGGTGGCGAACATCGCCACTCTGCGATCGCGCGGGATCACGATCGTCGGTCCCGCATCCGGTCAGCTGACGGGCAAGGACGTCGGACCGGGGCGGATGTCCGAGCCCGACGACATCGTCGCGGCAGCGCTGGCGGCTCATCGAACAGGGGCCACGGCCGCCGGTTCCGACGCGTCGCGCAGCGACGGGGCGGCCGTGTCGGTTGGGGACCTCGCCGGCAGACGCATCCTGGTCACCGCCGGGGGCACGCGCGAGCCGCTCGACCCGGTGCGCTTCCTCGGCAACCGCTCCAGCGGACGGCAGGGCGCCGCGATCGCGCTGGCCGCCGCCGCGCGCGGCGCTGAGGTGACGCTGATCGCCGCGAACCTCGAGATCGACCCGCCGGCCGGCATGACCGTGCAGCACGTCGGCTCCGCGGCCGAGCTCGAAGCCGCCGCGACCGCCGCCGCACCGCACGCCGACGTCGTGATCATGGCCGCCGCGGTCGCCGACTACCGACCGGAGACCGTCGCCGAGGCGAAGATCAAGAAGGAGACGCAGGGCGACGTGCTCGACCTGCGGCTGGTGCGCAACCCCGACATCCTGCGCGGGCTGGCGCAGCGCCGGCACGACGGGCAGGTCATCATCGGCTTCGCCGCCGAGACCGAGCCCGGCGACGATGCGCTCGTGGAGCTCGGCCGGGCGAAGCTCGCCCGCAAGGGCGCCGACTATCTCGTCGTCAACAGGGTGGGCTGGACCGAGGGTTTCGCCACCCCCGACAACGCGGTGGTCGTCATCGCCCGTGACGGCGGTATCGTGGCGCGGGCCGAGGGCGCGAAGCGGACGGTGGCCGACCGTATCCTTGACGTGCTGTCGGCCTGACGGTCCGTCCCCGCACTTCCAGCCAGAAGCCCAGGAGTCCATGAGCACCCCGCTGCGCCTGTTCACGTCCGAGTCGGTCACCGAGGGGCATCCGGACAAGATCTGCGACCAGGTCAGCGACTCGATCCTGGATGCGCTGCTGTCGGTCGACCCCGACGCCCGCGTCGCCGTCGAGACGCTCGTCACCACCGGACTCGTGCACGTCGCCGGCGAGGTCACGACCACCGGCTACGTCGACATCCCCGGCATCGTGCGCAAGCGGATCACCGACATCGGCTACGACTCCTCCGACGTCTGGTTCGACGGCCGGTCCTGCGGCGTCAGCGTGTCGATCGGCGGACAGTCGCCGGACATCGCGCAGGGCGTCGACGCCGCGATCGAGACCCGGGAGGGCTCGAGCGAGGATGCCGACGACCGCCAGGGCGCCGGCGACCAGGGCATCATGTTCGGCTACGCCACCAGCGAGACACCCGAGCTGATGCCACTGCCGATCTGGCTGGCGCACCGCATGGCCGAGCGGCTCGCGGAGGTGCGGCACGCCGGCGAGGTCGACTTCCTGCGCCCCGACGGCAAGACCCAGGTCACGATCGGCTACGACGGCGTCACCCCGAAGACGGTCGACACGGTCGTGCTGTCGACGCAGCACTCGCCCTCGGTGTCGCAGGCCGATCTCGAGACCGCGATGCGCGAGCTCGTCATCGGCCCGGTGCTCGAGCGCACCGAGCTCGATCGCGCCGATGTGCGGTTCCTGATCAACCCGACCGGCCGGTTCGAGATCGGCGGCCCGCAGGGCGACGCCGGCCTCACCGGCCGCAAGATCATCGTCGACACCTACGGCGGCGCGGCGCGTCACGGCGGCGGCGCGTTCAGCGGCAAGGATCCGTCGAAGGTCGACCGCTCCGCCGCCTATGCGATGCGCTGGGTCGCCAAGAACGCGGTCGCCGCCGGCCTCGCGGACCGGCTCGAGGTGCAGGTCGCGTACGCGATCGGCAAGGCGACGCCGGTCGGGCTGTACGTCGAGACGTTCGGCACCGGCCACGTCTCCGACCAGACGATCATCGACGCCATCCGGTCGGTGTTCGACCTGCGGCCGGGCGCGATCATCCGCGACCTCGACCTGCTGCGCCCGATCTACGCCGCGACCGCGACGTACGGCCACTTCGGCCGCGAGCTGCCCGACTTCACCTGGGAGCGGCGCGACCGCGTGGACGCGCTGCGCGACGCCGCGGGACTGTAGCCGCATGGCGGGCTCCGTCGCGCGGGTGCTCGTCGACTCGCCCCTGCCGCAGCTCGACCGGCTGTTCGACTACGCGATCCCCCACGCGCTGCTCGAGCACGTCCGGCCGGGCGTCCGGGTCCGCGCGCCGCTGCGCAGCGCCGGTCGCATCGCCGACGGGTTCGTGGTCGAGATCATCGAAGCGGGCGGCTTCGACGGGCCGCTGAGCGAGCTGGATGCGGTGGTGTCGCCGATCCCCGTGCTCGCGCCCGAGGTATGGACGCTCGCGCGCCGTGCCGCCGACCGCGCCGCCGGCTCCGCCATCGACATCGTGCGCCTTGCGGTGCCCGGTCGGCAGGCCCGCGTCGAGAAGGCCCACCTCGCCGCGGAGGCGCCGGGCGGACCCC
>DATMVL010000332.1:0-5707 GCA_035563175.1 Rhodoglobus sp.
TCGTACTGCTTGCGGTGGTAGATGTTCGGCAGCTCGAGCGGGCTGCCGTACTGGCACCACGCGATGGCGTCGTCGCCGTCGAACACCAACGCGGCGTGCGCGACGCCCTCGTTCACGAGCCGCTGCTTGAACGTGGGCCGGTCGAACTCGCTCTTCACCGTGTGCTGGGTGTCGCCGTGGAAGTAGGAGCAGTAGCAACCGCCCCACACGCCGTTGTGCTTCTGCGCAAGGGCCAACCAGGCCGGGAACGTCTCCGCGGTCAGCGGCTTGACGACGTGCGACGTCACGGCGCTTCCCCGGCCCACGTGTCGTTCCAGGCGGTGAACACGGCCTGCGGGCCCCATGACGTCACCCGCCAGTCGGCGACGCCCGGCTGCTCATGGAATGCGGCCGGGGTGTACCCGGCATGGATGTCGTCGTCGGGCATGGCAGCGTCCTCGCTTCGGTGCGGACCAGTCTGCCAACCGCCTCCGACACCCGACAAAGGCCATCAGCGCTTCGGGAACCAGTACTCCCCGAGCCATTCCAGGAACTGCTGAGCCTCGTTCTCCGCGTGCTGCAGCCGGGTCGGCCCGCGTCGGCCGAAGAAGTCCTCGTAGCCGTCGAGGCGCCGGAGGGCGCCCTCCGGCTCGGAACGGAAGCCCATGGTCCACTCCGGGAACTGGCGCTCCGGCACCTCCTGCTCGCGCATGATCTCGAGGCTGCGATGCCGCGGATCCGAGACGATCGCGTCCATCTTCGACCGCACCGCGGCATCCGGGCCCTCGAGGATCTGCACGAACCGCTCGCCGCTGTACAGCAGGGCACCCGTGAGGCCGTCGCGGGCGTTGTTCGACCGTGCTGCCGCCAGCAGTGCAGCGAGGTCGTCGTCGGACATCGGCGCGGTGGCGGCGCTGACGTAGGCCATGGAGAGCAGGGGCACGCGCTCACGATAGGCAGCCGCGCAGGTCAGCGGAGGCAGGCCCGCCGTCACCGCGGGCACATACCGCTCAGAAGTCGTCGATGGCCGAGCCCCGCTCGCCCGCGTCCGCGGGGATCACGACCGGTGTGGCCTCCATCGCCTCGAGTGCGCTGCGCATGCGCGCCACGGCCTCGTCGTTGCCCGGCGGCTCGAGATCCGAGCGGGTCGTCTCGACGGTGATCATGGTGGAGGGGTTCAGCAGCAGCACCGCGGTCTCCTCGTTGCCGTCGGGTCCGAGCACCCGCAGGTCGACGCGATCGCTGCGCCCGCGCTTCGAGAGCGCGGTCGCGTACTCGAGCAGGACATCCCCCGCCTCATCGCCGATGAGGAACCCCGCCTGGCCGTAGTAGAGGTGCATCACGCGCACCAGTGAAGCGGAACGAGCGACCCTCCGGCACGGCCTTGACCGGCGGGGGCGCCGTCGTTAGGGGGTGCGGCTGTCGAGCTTGCGGCGCCGGTCGAGATCCTGCTCGTCCTGCAGCCGGGCGGCGATGGAGGCGCCCGCCGACCGGACGGCCTCGCGCTCGGCACGGGACTGCGCCGCGAGTGCGGCTTCGGCGGCGGCGACCTCGCGACGCACCGCCTCCCGTTCCTGGGTGTTGAAGTCCATGTGCTCTCCTCGAATCCGATGCGGAGAGCACCTAGGGCAGCGTTCCCGTTCCGCGTAGTGCTCTCAGGGTACGCCCGGTCTACCCCCGCCGCTAGGCTCCGGCGAGAACCGTTACGAAGCGTTCAGGCAGCACGACGTTGACCGGTGAGCCGGCGAACAGCGGCGCGATCTGCTCCGGCCGGTAGCCGGCGATGCCGCAGCCGATCTCGGTGACCAGGAACCGCAGTTCCGGATGCTCGGTCGCGAACTGCAGGAACCGCATGACCTCGGCCGCGATGGTCGGCAGCCCGCTCATCGTGTCGATCGCATAGCTGCTACCGTGCAGTCCGCTGCCCTGACCCCACACCGCCCCGAAATCGTCGTACGCCTGCCGTGCGGCACCGGCCCCGTGCATCCCGGCCGCGTTGGAGCCGAACACGAAGATCTCGCCGGGTTCGAGATGGGTGATACGCATCCGGCCACGGTACGCGCCGGCCGCTGGCGGTGGCGGGCGGTTGCGGATTCCTCGGGAAAGGGGGAACACTCGGGGTCGTGCCGAACGAGATCGACCGCGCGGGCCTGCAGCTCGAGTTCGACGACCGGTTCGACGGGCCGCGCCTCGACGAGTCGAAGTGGCTCCCCTACTACCTGCCGCAGTGGGCGAGCCGCGAACGCACCCGCGCCCGGGCTGAGACCGGCGACGGGCTGGTGCTGCGGATCGACGCCGACCAGCAGCCGTGGGCGCCCGACCTCGACGGTCCGCTGCGTGTGACGAGCCTGCAGACCGGCGTGCGATCCGGGCAGCTCGGCAGCGGCGACGGGCAGCTGCGCTTCCGCGAAGGGCTCCTGGTCACCGAGTTCCAGCCGGAGCAGCGCCTCTACACGCCGAGGTACGGGATGGTGGAGGTGCGGGCGAAGGCCATCGCCGAGCCGAACGTGATGGTGGCGATGTGGCTCGTCGGCTTCGAGCCCACCCCGGAGGAGTCCGGCGAGCTCTGCGTCATGGAGATCTACGGGTCGGAGGTGGAGCCGGGTCGCGCCCTGGTGGGCACCGGGGTGCACCCGTGGTCGGATCCGGAGCTCACCGAGGACTTCGCCAAGGTCGAGCTCGCCGGCGACGCCACCGACTGGCACGACTACGCGGTGGCGTGGTCGCCGGGCCGGTCGGACTTCTTCATCGACGGCGAGCTCGTGCGCACCTGCCTGCAGGCGCCCGCGTACCCGCTGCAGCTCATGCTCGACGTGTACGAGTTCGAGCCGGGTGGCGTCTACCCGAAGCGCTTCGAAGTGCAGCGGGTGCGCGGCTGGCGGTGGGCGGATGCCCCGTCCGGGCTGCGCGGGTCCGCTACGGCTCGAGCGTGATCGAGTCCAGCCGCCGCAGCAGGGCCCGCGCGTAGGCGTCGGCCGCCTCGGCGGCCTCGAACCGCTCGGGCTCGCCGTCGATGACCGCCTCGACCACGAAGCTCCCCCCGCTCTGCGAGAGCGAGCGGAACGCCGGCCCGAGCAGACCGCGCAACTGCGCCTCGGACGGCAGCCACAGTGCGTCGTCCTTCGCCACGGAGTCCAGGGCCCATTCGGTGGTGCCGTTGAAGCCGAGCACGGTGCCGGTCGGGTAGGTGTGCGCCTCGATCGTCATGTCGGAGAGGATGAACACCTGGTCGTCGACCTCGACCCGGTCGATGACGAACGCGTCGCCCGCCGCGGGATGCCAGGGCAGGCCCGAGTCGCGCAGCGCCCGCGCCAGCAGGGTCGAGACGGTCATGCGGTGGAGACTCCGAACAGCAGGCCGAGCAGGTACGTGGCCGCGGCGGCGCCGTAGCCGATCGCGAGCTGACGCAGCGCGCGGGTGAGAGGCGAGGTGCCCGAGAGCAGCCCCACGATCGACCCGGTGCCGAGCAGTGCGATACCGACCAGCACAGCCGAGAGCAGCACCGCGGTCAACCCCTGTGCGCCGAGCAGGTACGGCAGCACGGGGATGATCGCGCCCGAGGCGAAGAACGCGAACGACGAGGCGGCGGCGCCCAGCGCGCTGCCCACGCTCTCGTGCTCGTCCCCGCTCGGCCGGGGCATCCGCTGGATGCCGGCGATGATGTCGCGGGCGTGCGCCTCGGCTTCACCGGCCGGCATGCCGCGGGCCCGGTAGACCAGCGCGAGCTCGTTGGCGTTCATGTCGAGGTGCGGCAGCGCCTGCTCGCCGCGGGCGTCCGGGGTGGTGGCGTCGAGCAGCTCGCGCTGCGAGCGCACCGACACGAACTCCCCCGCGCCCATCGAGAGGGCGCCGGCGAGCAGCCCGGCGACGCCGGTGAGCAGCACGATGTGGTTCGGAACACCCGAGGCGCTGATGCCGAGCACCAGCGCGAGGTTGGAGACGAGGCCGTCGTTCGCGCCGAAGACGGCCGCGCGGAACGTGCCGGAGAGCCGCTGCCGCCCGCGCGCGGCGAGCGCGCGTACGACCTCCTCGTGGATGGCCTCGTCGGCGGCCATCTGCGGGGTCGCGTCGACGTCATCGTCGTACGGTGAGCGCGCCTCGGCCCGCTGGGCGAGGGCGAGCACGAACACCGAGCCGAACCGGCGGGCGAGGAACCCGAGCGCCCGCGTGCGCAGGTCGCTGCGCGGGTTCCCGGCCCGGTCGCCGAGCAGCTCGAGCCAGTGCTGTTCGTGCCGGCCCTCGGCGTCGGCGAGCGCGAGCAGGATCTCGCGCTCCTCGCCGCTGCGCCGGGATGCCAGGTCGCGGTAGACGGCCGCCTCCGCGCGCTCGGCGGCGAGGTAGCGCCGCCAGCGCCGGATCCGGGCCGGCGTCGGGCTCATGCCGAGTACTGGATGCCCCAGCCGACGGTCCACGCCTCACCCGGCTGCAGCCAGCGCAGGCCGTCGCCGTGGTTGAACGCGTTCGCCGGCGCGGTCATCGGCTCGATCGCGATGGCGGTCGGGATGCCCGGGAACTTGTCGGTGACGAAGCACTGCACGAAGCCGTGGGCCTCGTCCTGCAGCAGCCGCACCTCGCGGCCGTCGGCCGCGCGCAACCGGGCGCTGACGCCGTCCTGTGTGCGGACCCCGCCGAACGCGTCGTCGAGCGTCAGGTCCCCCACCCGCCGGGGCTGCCGCAGATCCCACTCGGTGCCGTCGACCGCGTGCTCGCGGATGTGGTTGAGGCGGGCATCCACCTCGATGTGGGTGTCGGCGTGGATGACGAGCTCGAGGTCAGCGGTCGGCTCGTCGCCGATCGACAGGTAGGGGTGCGCGCCCACGGCGACCGGGGCGGGCCGGTCGGAGAGGTTGTGCAGCTCGTGGGTCACCTCGAGCGTGCCCTCGACGAGGGCGTACCGCACGGAGGTGTCGAGGTGGAACGGGTAGCCGTGCTGCGGGAACACCACGGCCGAGAGCTCGACGCTCGACTCGTCGTGCCGCACGAGCCTGTACCCGGTGTTGCGCAACAGCCCGTGGATGGCGTTGTGCTTGTCGGGCTCGGTGATGTCGAGCAGCATCTGCTGGCCGTCGAGGGTCCAGATGCCGTCAGGGATGCGGTTGGGCCACGGCACCAGCACGATGCCGTGCCCGTACGGCGGGATGACGTCCTCCCCGAAGCCGGGCGTCACGGCGACGCCGTCGATGACCAGCTCGCGCAGGCTCGCCGCCAGCTCGGTGATCACCGCCCGCGAGTCGCCGCGGGTGATGACGTACTGCTCTCCTGTTACCGGTCTCACGCTGCAAGCCTACGGGCGCAGCACCTCGACGCCATCGGCTTCGAGCTCGCCGTCGGTGATCACGGCGTCGAACGCGGTCAGGGGCGCGATCACGGCGACAGCCGTCTGCCCCAGCTTGGTGGCGTCGGCGAGCAGGATGCTGCGGGATGCCCGGCTCATCACCCTCGTCTTGATCTCGGCCTCGGGCAGGTTGACGTTGGTGACCCCGGCCCGCTCGTGCACCCCGTTGCACCCGATGAACGCGAGATCGAGGTGGAGTGCGTCGAGCATCGGCGCGGCGAACGGGTTCACCAGCGAGTGCTGCAGCGGTCGCAGCGTGCCGCCGGTGACGAGCACGGTGAAGCGCGGCACCGCCGGTTCGAGCGCGAGCGCGATGGTGAGTCCCGGCTTGACGTCGAGCAGGTCGTGCAGATCGGCGCGGTCGACGAGGGCGGCGGCGACCGCCATGGCGGT
>DATMVL010000333.1:0-8630 GCA_035563175.1 Rhodoglobus sp.
GCAGCGACCTTGCCCGCGGCGGAGGCGCACCGACCCGGGCGTCCGAACTTCTGTGTTCTTTACCCGAATCACAGGGGTTGGGGGCGAGTAACCCGTGCGAATTGGGCAAACAGCGCAAAGAGATGCTGCGCGGTGGCCGGCTACAGGGTGGTGAGCAGCAGGGGGTTCATCGCGATCAGGATGATCGCCATGATCGCGTAGTTCACGAGCGTCACCGCCCACGCCCAGCGCAGCGCGACCGCGCCGAACGCGCGGGTGCGGTCGCCGAACAGCAGGCCGTGCTTGAGGGTCCACGCCAGCAGGTGCCACCACATCGGGATGGTCGCGATCCACACGACCATGCAGAACGGGCACAGCACGCCGATCACGAAGGCGGTCTGCGTGAACAGCCAGGTGATGAAGAGGTACGCGCCGAGGATGCCGGCGGTGAACAGCCGCCAGTACCAGCGGTCGAAGCGGGCGCCCGCGAGCAGCGACACGGCGACCGCGATCGGGGCGACGAAGCCGGCGACGCCGAGCAGCGGGTTCGGGAAGCCGAGCAGCGACCCCTGCCAGGCCGCGAAGTTGGCGCCGCAGTCGATGAACGGGCTCACCGCACACGACAGCGGGTCCTGCGGGAACTGCAGGTTGTGGATGCGCTCGACGATCAGCTGGAAGGCCGCGAGGAACCCGACCAGGCCCGTGATCAGCAGGAAGATCGCGAAGCCGACAGGCCTGCGGGCAGGGGGCGCATCCGTCACGGGTCGGATTATTGCACGCGCCTGATCACGCCCCGCTGACAGGCATGCGATAATCGGATGCAGTCGACCGGGCCGCGCCCGGACCGACGCCAACGAAGGCTTTGCCGGGCGACCAACCGGGCCGGAAGTCGGATAGCCAGTTCCGAGAGCGTCGTGAGAGGGCGCGTGCCGTGACAGGGCACAGTGCGAGAGCACACCGCACCGCGAGCCGAGGGCCCGGTGCGTGACACTGGAGGATTGGCCGCGGGACCCGCGGCGCGAGAGAGTACCCGCCGGGGGCGCGGTTCCCCGGGCGGGGCGAGGAGTGCTACCGCGATGGTAGAGAGCAACGAGAACACCGACGGAACCCCGAAGCGCAAGGGACGGCTGTTCGGCCGCCGCGCGACCAGCCGGGCGGGGGGTGCGCCCGAGCAGCCGGTGGTCGATGAGACGCCGGATGCCCTGCCCGAGCAGGTCGCGCCGGTCGCCGAGCAGCAGCCTGACCCCGAGGCGGTGCCCGAGCCCGAGCAGCAGCCCGAGCCCGAGGCGGCGCCCGAGCCGGAGCAGGAGCCCGAGCGGCAGCCCGAGCCGACGCGCATGCCGGCGACCATGCTCCTGTTCCAGGCGCCCCCGGCGCTGCCGCCGGTGCCCGACGAGCTGCCGGTCGAGGAGCCCCCGGCCGCCGCGTCGTCGCGCCGCCGCAATCGCCGCCGCTCCGGCGACGAGCCGCGACCCGGCGACGACGCCCCGAACACGCAGGTGCGCGTCCGCGAGCCGCGCAAGCAGCCGGAGCCGATCACCGAGCCCCAGCGCGTGAAGGGCTCGACCCGGCTCGAGGCGAAGAAGCAGCGCCGCCGCGACGGTCGCGACGCCGGCCGCCGCCGCACCGTGGTCACCGAGAGCGAGTTCCTGGCCCGCCGGGAGTCCGTGGACCGCGTGATGGTGGTGCGCAGCAAGTTCGGGCGCATCCAGATCGCCGTGCTCGAGGACGGCGTGCTGGTCGAGCACTACGTGGCCCGGTCGCAGGAGGCCAGCCTCATCGGCAACGTGTACCTCGGACGCGTGCAGAACGTGCTGCCGAGCATGGAGGCCGCGTTCGTCGACATCGGCCGCGGCCGCAACGCCGTGCTGTACTCAGGCGAGGTCGATTGGGATGCCGCCGCCGAGAACTCCGCGGAGGGCAAGAACCAGGCGCGCCGCATCGAGCTGGCGCTCAAGCCCGGCGACCGGGTGCTGGTGCAGGTCACCAAGGATCCCGTGGGTCACAAGGGTGCGCGGCTGACCAGCCAGGTCAGCCTTCCCGGGCGGTACCTGGTGTACGTGCCCAACGGATCCATGTCCGGCATCAGCCGCAAGCTGCCGGACACCGAGCGCGCGCGCCTCAAGAAGATCCTCAAGGAGGTGCTGCCCGAGAACGTGGGCGTGATCGTGCGCACCGCCGCCGAGGGCGCCACCGAGGAGCAGCTGACGCTCGACGTGCAGCGGCTCACGAACCAGTGGGCCGAGATCAGCCGCCAGGTCGAGAACCAGCAGGCCCCGGCGCTGCTGCACAGCGAGCCCGACCTGCTCATCAAGATCATCCGCGACGTGTTCAACGAGGACTTCCATCGCCTCGTCATCGAGGGCGACGACGCGCTGGAGACCATCGAGAGCTACCTGCGCGCCGTGGCGCCCGACCTGGTCGACCGGGTCGAGCGCTACCAGAGCGACACCGACTCGTTCGACCAGCACCGCGTGCAGGAGCAGCTCGAGAAGGCGCTCGACCGCAAGGTGTGGCTGCCCTCCGGCGGCTCGCTGGTCATCGACCGCACCGAGGCGATGACCGTGGTCGACGTCAACACGGGCAAGTTCGTCGGCTCCGGCGGCAACCTCGAGGAGACGGTCACCAAGAACAACCTCGAGGCGGCCGAGGAGATCGTGCGCCAGCTGCGCCTGCGCGACATCGGCGGCATCATCGTCGTCGACTTCATCGACATGGTGCTCGAGAGCAACCGCGACCTCGTGCTGCGCCGCCTGGTGGAGTGCCTGTCGCGCGACCGCACGAAGCACCAGGTCGCGGAGGTCACGAGCCTCGGGCTCGTGCAGATGACCCGCAAGAAGCTGGGCCTGGGCCTGCTCGAGACGTTCAGCGAGCCGTGCGACGTGTGCGCCGGCCGCGGCATCGTCGTGCACCACGACCCGGTCACGCGGCACCGCTCGGCCTCGGAGGGCAACGGCGGCGGCAACGGCAACGGCACCTCCGGCCGCCGGAACCGCAACCGCGGCGGCGGCAACGGGCCGCAGGCGGTCAAGAACGGCGTCGGCGGCAACGGCACGCACGCGATCACCGAGGACGTGCGCAACGCCCTCGCCCGCGTCGCGGCCAGCACCGTGCACACCGAGAACGAGAAGGCCGACGAGCCGGTGGCGGAGGCGGCACCCGAGGCCGCGGTGATCCTCGACATCCCGGTGGCGAAGGCTCCGCGGTCGTCGCGGCGCATCAAGCCGGAGGACGCCGAGCTGATCCTCGACTCCGTGCTCGAGGCGCTGCCCGAGCCCAAGCAGCCCGGTCAGGGCCGCGCTCGAGGCTCCCGCCGCGCCAGCACGCAGGGTGTCGTGACCGCGCCCTCCGCCGAGCCGGAGGACTGAGCCGCGTCGCAGCGACCGGTGCATAGGATGCCCGTGTGACCGCGCCCGCACCCGTCGCCCAGCGCGGCGCGCACCGGCATCGGCACGAGCCGCCGCGTCGGTCGAAGGCCCGCTGGGCGTGGATCGCCGTCGGTGCGCTCGGTATCGGCGGGCTGCTGGTGCTGCGCGGGATGCTCGAGGGCTCCGGCGTCGCGCTGCTGCCCGATCGGGTGCAGGATCTGCTGACGCTCGCGATCAGCGTGGTCGTCGAGTCCGTGCCGTTCGTCATCCTCGGAGTGCTGCTGGCGATCGTGGTGCAGGTCTGGCTGCCCGAGGGGCTGCTGCTGCGCATCCTGCCCGCCCAGCCGATCGCGCGCAGGTTCGTGATCTCGCTGTTCGGCGTGATGCTGCCGGTGTGCGAGTGCGGCAACGTGCCGCTCGCTCGGGGTCTGATGGCGAAGGGGTTCACCGTGCCGGAGGCACTGACCCTGCTGCTGGCGGCGCCCATCATCAACCCGGTCACGATCATCACCACGCACCAGGCGTTCGGCTTCGACGACGGCGTGCTGGTCGGCCGCATCGTCGGCGGCCTGCTCATCGCGAACCTGGTCGGCTGGATCTTCAGCTTCCACCGGCGGCCGACCGAGATGCTCACGCCCGCGTTCGCCGCGCAGTGCGCGGTGGGCGAAGACCACTCGCACGGCCGGGTCGAGCGCAGCCTCGACGTGTTCGTGCGCGAGGCGAGCGTGATCATGCCGGCGCTGCTGATCGGCGCGCTGGTCGCCGGGGCGATCCAGGTGGCGGTGCCGCGGGATGTGCTGGTCACCCTGGGCAGCAACCCGCTGTGGTCGATCCTCGCGATGATGCTGCTCGCCTTCGTCATCGCGGTGTGCTCGAGCGTCGACGCCTTCTTCATCCTGCCGTTCGCCTCGACGTTCATGCCCGGGTCGATCGTCACCTTCCTCGTCTTCGGGCCGATCATCGACGTGAAGATGCTCGCCATCCTGCGCACGACGTACACCACGAGGACGCTGCTGCAGCTCAGCGCGCTGGTGGGGCTGCTCAGCGCCCTGGTCGGAGCGGTGGTGAACCTCGTTGCCTAGGCTCCAGCGCTGGCGCGGCGTCGCCCTCGTCGCGGCCGTGGCGGCCGTGACCGTCTGGCTCGCCGCATCCGGCCAGCTCGTGCTGTACATCCACCCGCGCTACATCGTGTTCACGGTGGCGATGGCGGTCGCCGCTCTGCTGCTCGCGGTGGCCGCCGCCATCGTGGTGCCGCGCGACGACGCCCCCGAGCGGCCGACCCGGATCGGCGTGGTGGCGCTCGGCGTCTCGGCGCTGTTCGTGCTCGGCGTCGTGGCCCTCCCGCCGGCGACGCTGTCGGCCGAGACGGCCGCGCAGCGCGATATCGCGGGCGGGATCGCCGGCACACCGGCGCAGTCCGTCGACGACGCGGCCGGGGCATCCGCGGAGACGTTCTCGAACTTCACCGTGGTCGACTGGGCGTCGCTGCTGCGGCAGACCGCCGACCCGGCGTTCTACGACGGCAAGCCGGTCGACGTGGTCGGGTTCGTGGTGCCGGACCCCGACGCACCCGACCTGTTCTACGTCTCGCGATTCGTCGTCACCTGCTGCGCCGTCGACGCGCAGCCGACCGGCGTGCCGGTGTACCTGCCGGGCTGGCAGGACCGGTTCGAGACGGATGCCTGGGTGCAGGTGACGGGGGAGTTCGCCTCGAACCCGAGCCCGGCCTCCGCTCACCCCCTGGCGGTCGCGCCGCAGGACGTGGTGACCGTGGAACAGCCCGATGAGCCGTACCTCTTCTGAGACGGCGGGGCGGCCCTCCTTCGCCCGGGTGTTCGTCGTCTCCGTCGTCGTGCTCGCGCTGCTGTGCGCCGGGCTCATCGCCCTCGCGGTGGTGCAGGGCCCGCGGCTGCAGGGCGGGCAGCTCGGCGGCCAGCAGCTGCGGTTGTTCGTCAACCAGGCGGTCGCCCAGGTCGACGCCGGCCAGGTGACGGTCGACCCCGAGACGCCGGTCTCGGTCGAGACCGCGGGCGATGTGATCACCGTGCTCTTCGACCGGCCGCTGGACTACGACGCCGACTACCGCGTGACCGTCGCCGGGGTGACCAGCTCGTCGCTGGCGCGGCCGGCCACCCTCGAGTACGCCTTCACCACCGCATCCCCGTCGTTCTTCTGGCTGGATCGGGGTGAGCCGGTCGACGCGATCCTGCGCTCGAGTCTGGATGCGGCCGGCGGCGAGCGCGTGTTCGAGGCGACGGGCATCCAGGACTTCGCGCTGCTGGACGGCATCCTCGCGGTCGCGACCGCCGAGGGCCGCGCCAGCCGGCTCGACCTGGTGTCGCTCACCGACGGGGCGGTGGAGCGCCTGCGGCTGCCCGAGGGCGTCGTGCTGCAGCGGCTGGGCACGGCGGGCTCGCGGCTGGTGTTCACGCTCGCCGACGCGCAGGCGGGCCCGGGCGCCGGCCTCGAGACGCTGTACGCGATCGACCTGCAGCAGTCGCGGGAGCCGGTCGCGGTGCTGGGCATCGACGGGGAGCCGGTGACCGCGCTGGCGTGGGAGCCGATCCCCGGCACGGGCGACCTGCTCGCCCTCGACACCGACCGCACGCTGCTGCGCGTCGGCGCCGCGGGGCCGGTGCCGCTCGGCCGGTTCCAGGACCTGATCTCGGTCGGCGTGGGCGGCACCACCGCGGTGGTCGACGACGCGGGCGGGCGGCTCCTGCTGTCGCTCGCCGACGGCGCCACCGAGCCGATGTCGGTCTCCCCGGTCGACGGTGCGGAGGTGCCGGCCGGCGACATCCGGGTGCTGCCCGACGGCACCACGGTGGCGAAGGCGCTGCTCGTCGCCGACGGCGGTGCCCGCTTCAGCCCGGTGATGGTGCACGACGACGGCACCGAGTCGAGGATCGTCTACCGCACCGTGGAGGACCGCGGCAGCATCGGCGAGTTCCAGCTCTCGCCGAACGGGCAGCTCGTCGTCGCGGAGGTCGTACCCGACAACGCGCTCGCCGAATCGGACGGGTCGATCGTCGATCCGCGCGCCACCTCGGTGACGACCGTGCTGGTGGATGCCCGCACCGGCGCCCCGGTCAGGTCGCTGGACGGCTTCGGCCTGGTCTGGGCCGCGCCCTAGCGGTCGCGCTGGTGCACCCGCAGGCCGCTCGCCTGCAGCCGGGTGACGAACTCGCGCACGCCCACCGGCTGCGCGCCGAGCGCGACGAGCTCCTGCCAGCGGTACGCGGGCACGTCGTAGTGGTCGAGGTCGAAGCTGCGGCGGGGCAGCCCGGCGCGGGCGGCGAAGGCGTGCAGCTCGTCGAGCGAGGCGTCGCTGACCACGTGCGCCCACAGGATGTCGTGCGCCGGCCAGATGGGCTGGTCGATCAGCACGGTCATGGGCCGATTGTAGGCTGACCGCATGACGGGGCCGGTGGGGGAGCAGCTGCGGCGTCCGGGAGCCGGCGTCGCCGCGGTGGTCGCCGCGGCGGTGGGCACCGCGATCATCGTGCTGCGGATGGCGGAGGCGCTGATCCAGCTGATGGCGTCGGCGATGGCGCAGCCCGGGTTCCCGCACTCCATCGGGCTCCTCGAGGCGCTGCTCACCGCGCTGCCGTTCGCGGCGGGGTTCTTCCTCGGGTTGTGGGCGATCGCGCCGATCGACGGATCGCTGCGGATCGGGTACGTCGTCGCCCGTTCGATCCTCGTCACCGGCGTCGCCGCGACGGTCGTGTTCGTCGTGAACGCTTCATTCGCGCTCGTCATCGCGATGGTGTCGCTGAACTTCGCCGGCATCCCGCTGGCCCTGGCCGCCGCGCTCGGCGGAGCGCTGGGCACCCTCGTGACGCAGTTGCCGCTCGGCGTCCTGGCGGGCATCCTGCTGTGGCTGTGGCGGAAGGAGCACCCGCCCAGGCGGCCGCTCTCCGGCTACATCGACGAGGTTTGACCGGAGCCTCGCCGATCGCGTATCCTTGATCCTCGGTGTCTGCCGGGCTCGGCTCGGAATCAGTGAACACCGTCAGCTTCCAAGGTTAGGAACCGAAGTGGTCTACGCAGTTGTGCGCGCCGGCGGGCGGCAGGAGAAGGTCGAGGTCGGGTCGATCGTCGTCCTCGACCGCATCCAGGCCGACGACAACGGCAACGTCGAGCTCGCTCCCGTGCTGTTCGTCGACGGCGACACGATCACGCACGAGGCCAACGCCCTCGCGAAGATCAAGGTCGTCGGTCAGGTGCTCGGCAACGAGCGCGGCCCGAAGATCGTCATCCAGAAGTTCAAGAACAAGACGGGCTACAAGAAGCGCCAGGGCCACCGCCAGGAGCTCACCCGTCTGAAGATCACCAGCATCGCGTAAGGGGCTGAGCATCCATGGCACACAAGAAGGGCGCGAGCTCTACCCGCAACGGTCGTGACTCGAACGCGCAGCGCCTCGGCGTGAAGCGCTTCGGCGGTCAGGTCGTGTCGGCCGGCGAGATCATCGTCCGCCAGCGCGGCACCCACTTCCACCCCGGCGTCAACGTCGGCCGTGGTGGCGACGACACCCTGTTCGCCCTCGCCGCCGGTGCGGTCGAGTTCGGCAACAAGGGCGGCCGCAAGGTCGTCAACATCGTTCCCTAGTGAGCCGCCGCCCGATGCTTCGCATCGTGCGGACTGCTCCCCAGGGGCCCACCGCGTAGTCCCCGTACTACCCGTCACGGCGAGCTTCGGCTCGCCGTCGGCGTTTAACACAAACTCAGGAGGTCTCCCATGGCGACGTTCGTCGACCAGGTGACGCTCCATCTGCTCGCCGGTCACGGCGGCAACGGCTGCGTCTCGGTGCGCCGCGAGAAGTTCAAGCCGCTCGCCGGCCCGGATGGCGGCAACGGCGGTGACGGCGGCGACATCGTGCTGGTCGCCGACCCGCAGGTCACCACGCTGCTGAACTACCACCGCTCGCCGCACCGCAAGTCCGGCAACGGCCAGCCCGGCATGGGCGACAACCGCGCCGGCTCGGCCGGCGAGGAGGTCGTGCTGCCGGTGCCGGTCGGCACCGTCGTGCGCGACGCTGACGGGCAGCTGCTCGCCGACCTCGACACCCCGGGCATGCGCATCGTCGTCGCGCCCGGTGGCCAGGGCGGGCTCGGCAACGCGGCACTCGCGAGCACCAAGCGGAAGGCGCCCGGCTTCGCGCTGCTGGGGACGCCCGGCTTCGAGGGCGACGTCTTCCTCGAGCTCAAGACCGTCGCCGACGTCGCGCTCGTCGGCTACCCGTCGGCGGGCAAGTCGAGCCTCATCGCCGCGATGAGCGCCGC